>DKMQ01000024.1:17709-24510 GCA_002470565.1 Oceanospirillaceae bacterium UBA7410
TTAATGAATTTTTTATGTTCGTGGGTGCCCTTAGGAAGCATTTTCAATAGGTATTCAGCGCCAATAATAGCGAATAAATAGGATTTTGGATTACGGTTTATAGTTGAAAAGAAGGCTTGGCCGCCTGGCTTAAGAAGCTTTGCACAAGCCTCAACCACGGCGCTTGGATCTGGCACATGCTCTAACATTTCTAAGCAGGTGACTACATCATATAAGCCTGCTTCTTCTTCGGCTAACTGCTCGGCAGTCATTTGTCGATAATCTACCTCCACGCCACTTTCTATGCTGTGCAGCTGCGCTACTTTAAGAGGTGCTTCTCCCATATCTATGCCTGTTACAGTGGCTCCGCGCAGGGCCATTGCTTCGGCAACAATGCCCCCACCACAGCCAATATCGGCTACTTTCTTGCCATGGAGGTGGGCGCGCTCATCAATCCAGCCTATGCGCAATGGATTAATGGCATGTAGAGGTTTGAATTCACTATGCAGGTCCCACCAGCGGGCAGCAAGAGCTTCAAATTTGGCGATTTCTTCTGGGTCTACGTTTTGATTCACGGTGGCGTTTCACACTAGTAAAAAATGGCCTTCAGTATAGCGCGTAAATCTATTTTCTGCATCTGAAAATGTACTTAAAGGCAGACTGCTAATGAAGGCTTTGCAGGTGGCAAATAAGGCACAGATCGTGCTAAAGTAGGGCATTAGCTGACGCCTGTTTTTGGCGTTGTTCATAGGGGCGCCGAAAGGTGAGCTCAAAGCGTTAACCGCATAAGGAAGATGGCATAATTATGGCTGAGATGGCTAAAGAAATATCGCCTATTAATATTGAAGATGAACTCAAGCAATCCTATTTAGATTACGCCATGAGCGTCATCGTTGGGCGAGCATTACCTGATGTGCGCGATGGCTTAAAGCCAGTGCACAGACGAGTTTTGTTCGCTATGAATGAGCTAAGTAACGATTGGAATAAACCTTACAAGAAATCTGCCCGTGTGGTGGGTGACGTAATAGGTAAGTATCACCCGCATGGTGATACAGCTGTTTACGACACGATTGTACGTATGGCGCAACCCTTTTCTATGCGCTATACCTTAGTTGACGGTCAAGGCAACTTTGGTTCAGTAGACGGTGATTCTGCAGCAGCAATGCGTTACACAGAAATCCGTATGCAAAAAATCTCTCATGATTTATTAGCAGATTTGGAAAAAGACACGGTTGATTTTGTGCCCAACTATGACGGCACCGAAATGATTCCTGATGTACTGCCGACGCGGTTACCCAACTTGTTGGTAAACGGCTCCTCAGGCATTGCTGTAGGTATGGCTACAAATATCCCACCTCACAACATTAATGAGGTAATCAGCGGTTGTTTGGCTCTTATCGAAAATCCCGATATTGAAGTGGATGAGCTGATGCAGCACATCCCTGGCCCAGATTTCCCGACTGCTGGCATTATTAATGGCCGTGCAGGTATTGTGCAGGCATACCGCACTGGTCGTGGACGCATCTATGTGCGTGCCCGCTATCATGTAGAAGAAAACCCTAAAAATAATAAGGCTTCCATCATTGTTACGGAACTGCCTTATCAAGTTAACAAAGCTCGTCTTATTGAAAAAATTGCAGAGCTTGTTAAAGATAAAAAAATTGAAGGAATTACTGAGCTGCGTGATGAGTCTGACAAAGACGGTATGCGCATGGTTATTGAATTGCGTCGTGGCGAAGTGCCTGAAGTGCTTATTAATAACCTATATACCCAAACGCAGATGGAAAATGTTTTTGGTATTAACGTAGTCGCCCTAGTAGACGGGCAACCACGCACACTAAACCTTAAACAAATGCTCGAAGCTTTTGTGCGCCACCGTCGCGAAGTGGTTACGCGCCGTACTTTATTTGAATTACGCAAAGCCCGTGAACGTGGGCATGTACTTGAAGGCCTTATGGTGGCATTAGCCAACATTGACCCAGTAATAGAGCTTATTAAAACCTCTACTAATGCTGCAGAGGCGCGCGAAAAGTTAGTAGCGCAGCGCTGGCCAGCAGGTCGAGTGGTGTCAATGCTTGAACGTGCTGGGCCAGATGCCTGCAAGCCTGATACTTTGGGTGCTTCTTTTGGCTTACAAGGTGATGAATATCAGCTTTCTGATGGTCAAGCCCAAGCTATATTAGAGCTACGTTTGCATCGTTTAACTGGATTAGAGCAGGACAAACTGGTTGCTGAGTATCAGTTGTTGTTAGAACGTATTGAAGAGCTGCTAGATATTTTAGGCTCTGCTGAGCGTTTGATGGAAGTGATCCGTGAAGAGTTGGTACAGGTGCTAGAAGCCTATGGTGATGAGCGTCGTTCAGAAATTATTGCTTCGCGTCAAGATCTCACAGTAGCAGACTTGATTCCTGAAGAAGACATGGTGGTAACCATCTCTCATGGTGGCTATGCTAAAACTCAGCCTGTCAGTGACTACCAAGCTCAGCGCAGAGGCGGCCGTGGTAAAGCGGCTACAGGTGTTAAAGAGGATGATTTTGTAGAGCACCTTATTGTGACATCATCTCACGATACTATTTTGTGCTTTAGTAACCGCGGCAAAGTGTATTGGTTGCGAGTGTTTGAGATTCCACAAGCCAGTCGCACGGCTCGCGGTCGACCCATTGTTAATATCTTGCCACTAGAAGAGGGCGAGCGCTTAACAACAATTCTTCCATTGCCTGAGGGCGGGTATCAAGAAGGCCACTTCATATTTATGGCCACAGCAAGTGGTACCGTGAAGAAAACCCCTCTTACTGCTTTTGCGCGTCCTCGCACCAGTGGCTTAATAGCGCTTGGTCTTGATGAGGGTGATACGTTAATAGGCGCCACAGTGACTGATGGCGAGCAACAAATTATGTTGTTTGCTAGTAATGGTTTGGCTGTGCGTTTTGATGAAGATGATGTGCGTCCTATGGGCCGAACTGCTCGAGGGGTGCGTGGTATTCGTCTTGCAGAAGATGCTAGCGTCATCAGTCTTATCATGCCTCAGGCAGAAGGTCGCATATTGACCGCCAGTGAAAATGGCTTTGGCAAGCAAAGTCGAAATGAAGATTACCCTGTACGTGGTCGAGGTGGTAAAGGTGTTATCGCTATTCAAATGTCAGAACGTAATGGCGCTCTTATTGGTGCAGTTCAAGTGTTTGATGGTGATGAGGTTATTCTAATCAGCGATCAAGGTACTCTTGTGCGTACGCGTAGCAGTGAAGTATCGGTGTTGGGTCGTAACACTCAAGGTGTGACCTTAATTAAGGTGCAAGAAGGCGAAAAGTTAGTGCAGGTTGCCCGTGTTGCTGAAACGATTCCAGAAGTTGCTAACGAAGTTGAAAATTCAGATGCAAGCGTGCCTGGTGCAGAGCTAGCTGAAAACAGCTCGGAGGATGTCTCGGCTGAGGCTTCGACGACGGACACACCAGAACAGGAGTAGGCTTCTATGAGTAAGCGTCTGTTTAACTTTTGTGCTGGTCCAGCTGCGCTACCTACAGCTGTGCTGGAAAAGGCACAAGCGCAGCTTTTAGATTGGCAAGATCGCGGTCTGTCGGTGATGGAAATTAGTCATCGGCATCCTGCTTTTATGTCTATGGCACAGGAAGCTGAGAGCAAGCTACGCCAGCTCATGGGCATACCGAGTAATTATAAAGTGCTGTTTTTACAAGGTGGTGCCACAGCCCAGTTTGCTTTGTTGCCTATGAATTTGCTTGGGTCTAAGACTCAAGCAGATTATATAGATACCGGTATTTGGTCGGCTAAAGCGATTGATGCTATGGCGCCCTTTGGCACTGCTTTGGATGCAGGCTCTAGTGCGTCTGGTGGTTACCGCACAGTACCTAGTCAAGCGCAACTTAAGCTCAATAAAAAATCGGCTTACGTGCATTATTGCCCCAATGAAACTATTGGCGGTCTGGCCTTTGATTATGTGCCTGATACAGGCCTGGTGCCTTTGGTAGCAGACATGTCCTCAACCATTCTTTCTGAGCCTATTGATGTCACTAAATTTGGTTTGATCTACGCCGGTGCTCAAAAAAATATTGGCCCAGCAGGGTTGACCTTAGTAATTGTAAGGGATGATCTTCTTGGTGACGCGTGTGCAACCACACCTAATCCATTCAACTACGCCTTACAAGCAGCCAATGATTCCATGTTAAACACGCCACCCACCTATGGTTGGTATTTAGCAGGATTAGTGTTTGATTGGTTGTTGCAGCAAGGTGGCCTTGAAGTGATGGCACAAAAAAATACTGCTAAAGCACAAATGCTTTACCAAGCAATCGATGATAGCGAGCTTTATTCCAATAATGTTCATAGTGCTAACCGCTCTAAAATGAATGTGACCTTTACATTGTCTGATCCAGCTTTGGATGGAGAGTTTTTACAGCAAGCGCAAGCTAATGGGTTACTTAATCTGAAAGGCCATCGCAGTGTAGGTGGTATGAGAGCAAGTATTTATAATGCCGTTCCACAAGAAGCCATCGATGCGTTGGTGGCCTTTATGAACGACTTTGAAACAAGACACCAGGCTTAATATTACTATGACCAAGCCCGAATTAACTCAAGAGCAAGAGCTTGGTCAATTACGTCAAGACATTGATCTAATTGACCAGCAAATCCAAAGCCTCATTAACCAACGGGCAACTTGTGCTCAGCGGGTTGCTGAAGTTAAGCAGTTGCACCAAGGCAGTCAGGACGCCGTTTTTTATCGGCCAGAACGAGAAGCCCAGGTATTGCGCAATGTTATGGAACGTAATGAAGGTCCATTGGGTGACGAAGAAATGGCTCGCTTGTTTCGTGAGTTAATGTCGGCATGTTTGGCCCACGAGCAACCTATGAAGATCGCTTTTTTGGGCCCTGAAGGCACCTTTACTCAAGCTGCGGCACTAAAGCACTTTGGCCACTCAGTCATTAGTGCGCCTTTAAGCTCTATTGATGAGGTCTTTCGTGAAGTGGAAGCCAAGCGCGCTCACTATGGTGTAGTGCCTATAGAAAACTCATCTGAAGGTATGGTCAATAATACTTTAGACAGCTTTCGTCATTCCTCGTTAGTTATTTCTGGTGAAGTAGAAATGCGTATTCACCAGAATCTGTTAGTAAAATCTGGTTCTGATCTATCTCAAATAGAATGCATATATTCTCATTCCCAATCTTTAGCCCAGTGCCGGTCGTGGCTCGATAACCATATGCCTCATGCGCAGCGATTTGCAGTCAGTAGTAACGCAGAGGCTGCTCGTAGAGTGGCGCAGCAATCGGGGCAAGAGGTGGGTAAAGTGGCAGCAATTGCTGGCGTTATGGCGGCGCAACTTTATGATCTAGAAGTGAAAAACGCAAATATTGAAGATCAACCTGATAATACCACTCGATTTTTGATTATTGGGCACGCTACAGTGCCAGCTTCAGGGCAAGATAAAACCTCATTATTGGTGCTGGCTCGAAATAAACCAGGCGCCTTGTACAATATTCTAGAGCCATTCCATCGCAATAAAGTAAGCATGACCAGTATTGAATCTAGACCTTCAGGTCAGGGTGCATGGGGCTATGTGTTTTATATTGACTTTGAAGGTCATCACAGTGATACGAAAGTACAGCAAGTACTTAAAGATTTAGATCACGACTCTGTTGAAGTGCGCATATTAGGGTCATACCCTCAGGCAGTGCTTTAGTGGCTGTTAATCTCTTAACACCTGAGACATCGGCATCATTTTCTCATGGCAATGTACTAGTTTTAGGCTTAGGTCTAATTGGTGGCTCCTTAGCTGCTGCGCTGCGCCGCACCAAAAAGCATCAGCTGTGGGGCTATGATCTTGACGCCGCTAGTATGCAGCAAGCCCAAGACCAAGGTGTGATTGACCACCAAGTGTCAAATCTGGTGGCTACTATTGGCAAGATGGATGTAGTGGTGTTAGCTGTTCCTGTGAAAGCTATGGAAAATGTACTAGCCCAAGTAGGGCCATATATAACGCCCAACACACTATTAACTGATGTTGGTAGTGTAAAGGGTAGTATCATTTCAGCAGCCTATGAGGTGTTTGGTACGCCGCCACCAGGGTTTGTACCAGGGCATCCCATTGCAGGGTCTGAACGCAGTGGTATTAACGCTGTGAATATTGACTTATTTGTTGATCACAAATTTATTATTACTCCATTACCCACCAGCCACCCTAGTGCAATTGAGGTGTTAGGTGATATGTGGGCAGGTGTAGGTAGCGAAATTTTACTTATGGAAGTGGAAAGGCATGATGAAGTGCTCGCCGCCACAAGTCATTTGCCGCATCTTTTGGCTTTTTCTTTGGTGGATACGTTAGCTTCAGATACTGCTAATAAAGATATTTTTCGCTACGCAGCAGGCGGGTTTAGAGACTTTACTCGTATTGCTGGTAGTGACCCAACCATGTGGCATGATGTATTTATTGCCAATCGTGACGCTTGTCTCAAAGCTTTAGATCAGTTTACTGAAGGCTTGACTAAATTAAGGGGCGCTGTTGCTGAAGGTGACAGTCAAACCATAATGGGCGTGTTAACTCGAGCGCGCAGTGCTCGACACCATTTTGAAAAAATATTGGCAAACTCTGCCTATACTGGAATTATGACAAATACAAAACATTTTAACGTTCACCCAGGCGGTCAGGTAAAAGGGTGCATTCGTGTGCCTGGTGACAAGTCTGTTTCTCATCGCTCCATTATGCTTGGCGCTTTGGCTCAAGGGACCACCCATATAAGTGGTTTTTTAGAAGGCGAAGATGCCATGGCCACGTTGCAAGCGTTTCGTGATATGGGTGTGGTCATTGAGGGGCC
>DKMQ01000063.1 GCA_002470565.1 Oceanospirillaceae bacterium UBA7410
ATAGCGCCACTTTAGACTCAACGGCACTGTGTGTTTATAAACTAAGTCACAAGGTGGTTTATGCTCAAGTGGACTATATGCTGGCGGAGCAGCCGCCCAATGTCGAGCTATTATCCATTACTGTAAAAAAGGTGTGCCGTGAAGAGTCCGCCTATGCCCATGTGTTTGAACAAATGGCAGTGCGCTATGCTGCATTGGTGGGAGATGCAGGTATATCCCCACAAATTATTTTGTATTACGTGAGTAACGTGGTCATTTCTTTGCTTGTTTTAAATAGAAAAAATAGCTATCTGTCGGCAGAAATTCTTATAAAAATCATTCAACGGTTCAATTTTAGAGATGCTGTTTTGCGAGCAGGCGTAGAAGTGATTGCCGAAGAAGTGCTGCGTCGTTGTTTTTTGACGCTTTATCGGTAAGTTGGATACTGGTTGCGCTTAGTCAACTAGGCGCTTATATAGCCTTATATTAAGCTAGACAAGCACTGTATGTAGTGTGACTCCAAAACATCGACTACTAAACTCAAGTTTCGGGGTTCAAAATGCACAGAAAAATACCAATAACATTTTGATTTAAAAGGAGTTGATGCCTCATTGTGGTAAAATAGTTGTTAACTAGACAACGTAAAAAACCACAAGAGACATCAAATGAATGCTGTCACAAAAACTTTACCCTTACCACCCTTAACGTCTGATTTACTGAGCCAGATAGACCGTAAAATTGACAACACGTTCAGCACCACATGGAAAAGTATTGGGTTTAACAACTTGTCACGTCAAGCTAAGTTTTCTAAACGCTCCGGGACGCCAGTGGGTGACGTCACCTACCTCTTAATGCTTTGGGTTTGGCTAAAAGTTGACTCTGTTGCCATGTTTTCAAAGGATGCTTTATTGAGCTTTTCAGCGGCAAAGAAGGATGCTTTGTATGATCTGCTTAATCGAGAAGATCTAGATTGGCGAAAGCTAGAACGATTGCCGGCTAAAAAAGTGCTTAATGCCAACGGTAAAAATCAACTCAGCGCCTTTGTCATTGATGACACCGTAAAAACAAGGCGGGGTAAAAAGATGCCGGGCGCTTCCAGTCATTTCGATCACTTAACCGCTCGCTGTGTGATGGGCCAGCAGGTTGTAACCCTTGGTCTCGCTAATGATGAGCAGTTTGTTCCCATTAATAATGAACTATTCATCAGCCAGACTAAGCAACAAGCCGTCGGCTACTTATTCAATGACGGCCGTAGCATTGCGGCCAAACGCTACCAACAATCAAAGCAACAAACTAAGCCGCAAATGGTCTGTGACATGGTGGCGAGAGCAATTCGTGGTGGTATTAATGCGGATTACTTTTTAGCCGATGCATGGTTTGCGACTAAACCTATTCTTAGAATGACGATCACCCACTCGCTTGTGGCCATTGTTAGAATAAAATAAAGTATCGCCTAACGATGAACGGCATGACTCACTTACTGTGTGCCCAAGAGTTATACAAGCAACATGTCAAAGGCCACTGGCAAGCGCTTAATAATGTGCCTTATCAAATTAAATCCATTGTAGTTAAGCTAAACCTCACCAGTTCAAATAAAGAGACCGCGCAATGGGTCAAAGTTAAGCTGCTCTTTGTTCGCTCAGTCAATGAAGCCACGCAACAAGCGAGCAAACACGATTGGGCGCTATTTTTAACCACAAATAGTCAGCTTGAAGATGAAAAAATACTAGAGGTCTATGCACTGCGCTGGGGGATTGAAGTTTACTTCAAGGAAGCCAAGCAGACACTCGGTTTTTTAAAAGAGCAAAGCCGCCACTACAGTGCTTACATTGCATCCATACTCCTAACAAGCCTCAGGTTTTGCGTGCTATTGTTGGCCAAGCAAGAAGCAGGCGCGGCAAGGCTTAGTGAGGCCAGGAATGATTTTTAAGAGAGTTTAAGCGGCCTGAATTTTGCCAGTAAATTGTGGGTCTTATTCAAAGCGCTAATTGCCGGTGCATTAACTCAAATGGCCAGTTTAACAAGTACTGAAAAAGATGACGTACTGAGTAAAATTGACCAAACGGTCATTGATTTTTACGCAGTCCTGCAAATGGATAGTTTCACCTTACGCCAAGAGGCCCTAGAATGAGAAAATATCCACCTTTATTGGTTGGTTTTGAACTCCGAAACTTGAGTACTAAAGATTAAATGCCTAATATCTATGCTAATTTTTACTCAATCGGATTTAAGTATTCTTATCCAATAGGGTAAAATAGCGGTTTTAACCTTACCTGTTTTAAATAGGCATTTTTCAATGGAAAGTAAAAAGCGCAGTATTTTAAAAGCTACCACCTGGCGAGTCACAGCCACTTGCACAACAACATTAATAGCATTCTTGATCACAGGTAATATAGAGTCTGCATTATCTATTGGCTTTGTTGAGTTTTTTGTAAAATTTGTCATCTATTATTATCATGAACGCCTATGGACAAAAATCAAACTAAATTAAAAAGCCTGCAGATTTTCAGTAATCAATACTAGGCTTAAAGCGTTACACATCATTATAATCGTAATAGAAAATAACCCAATAAGTCGAATATATCCTATTTTTTGTCGTTTTGTGTTCAAAAACGACACAAGGTGTCGATTTATCCTTCTACCCTATAGTCCAATTATTTTACTTTTTGAACTCTAGATAAACATCCCACTCTAAGTGGTGGTGAATTAAATTTTTGCATTATAGCTACTGTGGCTAAAACAATAATAGCGGAGGCAAATATGGGCCAATATAACGCCCTAAACATCGCTTGGAACGCACTGCGAGGCCATAAAAACTGGCAGCGAGCATGGCGAGATCCAGAGCCAAAATCCACTTATGACGTCATTATTATTGGGGGTGGCGGCCATGGGCTAGCCACGGCTTATTATCTAGCAAAAAATCATGGTATTACCAATGTAGCTGTCCTTGAAAAAGGCTGGATAGGCGGTGGTAACGTAGGTAGAAATACTACTATAGTGCGCTCTAACTATTTGTTAGATGGCAATGCACCCTTTTATGAGCATGGCATGAACTTGTGGCGTGAAATGGCCCAAGACTTAAACTATAACGTAATGTTTTCGCCCCGTGGTGTGATGAACATTGCTCACAGTAAATCTCAATACGATACCTTTGCTCGCCGCGCCAACACCATGCGTTTAAATGGCATAAAGTCTGAGCTACTCAGTCGCGAAGAAGTGCTTGCACGCGAGCCTATTATAGATGGCAGTGCCGATACACGTTTTCCAGTTTGGGGTGGTATTTTACAACCAGATGCTGGCAATGCTCGACACGATGCTGTGGCTTGGGGTTATGCCCGTGCAGCTGATCAGTTGGGCGTGGATATTATTCAAAACTGTGAAGTGATTGATTTTATTAAGCATGGTGAACGCATTATTGGTGTAAAAACTAATCGCGGCGACATTCATGCAGAAAAGGTAGGTATGGCTGTTGCTGGTAGCTCTAGTCGTTTAGCAGAAAAGCTAGACCTGCACCTACCTATCGAAAGTCATGTGTTACAAGCCTTTGTAACGGAGCCATACAAGCCATTAATTAAAGGTGTTGTTACCTTTGGTGCGGGCCACTTTTATGTGTCCCAATCAGACAAAGGTGGCGTAGTATTTGGTGGTGACATCGATGGTTACAACACTTACGCACAACGAGGCAATTTGCCCGTATTTGAAGATGTGATTGCCGGTGGTTTAACCATGATGCCTTGTTTGTCTCGTCTTAAACTACTGCGTAACTGGGGTGGTGTAATGGATATGTCAATGGATGGCTCGCCCATTATTGATGTAGGCCCCATTGATGGTTTATACCTCAACACAGGCTGGTGCTATGGTGGCTTTAAGGCTACACCTGCTTCTGGTTATTGTTTTGCACACACCATTGCCAATGACCAAGCCCACGAACTTAACAAAGCTTATACCTTAGATCGTTTTGCTAAAGGCTACACGATTGATGAAAAGGGTATGGGTCCATATCCAAAGGCGCACTAATCATGATGAGAATTAATTGCCCTTATTGTGGCGAACGTGAACACAGCGAATTTACTTACGGTGAGGATGCTACTCGCACTACCCCTGATAATGACGCACCCATGGAACAGTGGAACACCTTTGTTTATGAGCGCAGTAACCCTGCCGGTGAACACATCGAATATTGGCATCATGCGTTTGGCTGTCGAGCTTGGTTAAAAGTGCAGCGCAACACGTTAACGCATGACATTTCTTGGGTGGGTTTGCCCCATGAAAGTCCGGAGGCGCAATCATGAGCGGATTTAGACACGGGCAAGGCCGTTTAGGCGATGCCACACTTAATTTTACTTTTGATGGAAAACCTATGCTTGGTCGCGCAGGCGATACAGTTGCTTCGGCCCTGTTAGCTAATGGTGTAGAAGTGGTAGGCCGCAGTTTTAAATATCACCGCCCACGTGGTGTGACTTCTAGTGGCCCAGAAGAGACTGGTGCATTGGTGACTATTGGGGCAGGTGGCAAAGCTGACCCAAATGCTCGAGCGACTATGGAACCTGTCACCCAAGGCTTAGAAGTATTTTCTCAAAACTGCTTTCCGTCACCCAAGTTTGACTTAATGTCGATCAACGGTCTTGCGGGTGCTGTTCTACCAGGTTCGTTGTTTTCAGCAGGTTTTTATTACAAAACCTTCATGTGGCCAGCAGCCCTATGGTACAAGTTTTATGAGCCTTCTATTCGTGCAGCTGCTGGCATGGGCACGCCACCTAAAGTGGCAGATCCAGATATCTACGACCGCATTCAATCATTTTGTGATGTTGCCGTAGTAGGTGGTGGCTGCGCAGGTTTGGCGGCGGCTTTGAGTGCCTCTCAAAGTGGTTTGCGGGTGGTGTTGTTTGATGAGCATAACGATCTTGGTGGACAGTTACTTAACGAAGCCAACAATGAAACTAATGCTGACTTAGAGCAGTGGCGCCTAGACACCATTGCAGCGCTTTATGCAGCTGGCAATGTAAAAGTATTAACACGCACTGTGTGTTGGGGCCGATTTGATGGCAATATGCTGGCTGCACATCAAAGTGTTGATGGCAAAGTAAGACAAAATTACCACAAGGTGCAAGCCAAAAAAATCATCATTGCCGCAGGCTCTATTGAGCGACCACTAGTGTTTGGCAACAACGATAAGCCTAATGTGATGTTGGCTTCTGGTGCACGGCGCATGCTCAACCATTACGGTACAGCAACAGGCAAAATGTTAGCGGTATTTACCAATAACGATAGCGCTTACCAAACGGCATTTGACTATGCAGATGCCGGTATTAAAGTGTCTGCTTTAGTTGATAGTCGCCAATACCCAAGTAAAGCTTTGCTTGATGGTTGTGCCTTGCGAGGCATCAAAGTGCATACCCAAGCTGTAGTGACTCAAGCTAAAGGTTGGCAAGCAGTGCGCAGTATTGAAATTGCAGACTTAGCCGCCAATGGACAAAGTGTAAGCAATCGCCGCGGCGTTGTTTGTGACGTGCTGGCACACTCTGGAGGCTGGACTCCACAAGTTCAAATGGCCTCACATGGAGGCAAACCTCCTGTTTATGACAAAAAAATTGCTGCCTTTGTGGTGGGTGATCAAGCGCCAGACACCTATTCTGTAGGTGCTGCCGAAGGTGAAAATGGTTTGCTAGCTGGGGTCTCTCAAGCACTAGAGGCTGCCCAAGCCGCCTGTGTTGCATTAGGTCAACAAGCTGGCCCTGTTATTTTGCCGCCACAAGATCGTGAGGGTGCAACTAATATTGTGCCACTATGGAGTGTGCCTGCTAAAGGTAAGCAATTGGTTGATATTCAACACGACGTCACAGCAGCTGATGTGATTCAGTCTCATCGAGAAGGCTTTGTCTCGGTAGAGCACCTAAAGCGCTACACCACATTGGGCATGGCTAATGACCAAGGCCGCACGTCCAACGTCAATGCGTTAGCTATCATGGCTCAATGTCGTGGTATAAGCATTGCTGAAGCAGGCACTACCCGTTTTCGTGCACCCATTGCGCCCGTGTCTATGGGTGGCTTTGGTGGCCGTGAAGTAGGTAAATATTTCAAGCCTGTGCGCCGCACGCCCATGCAAGAATGGCATGAAAATGCGGGGGCAGTATTTGTGCAAGCAGGCATGTACATGCGCCCACAGTATTACCCACAAGCAGGTGAGACCATTGACGATGCATACGAGCGTGAAACCGCCCATGTGCGTCAAAAAGTGGGTATTTGTGACGTGACATCGTTGGGCAAAATTGAAATCGTTGGACCTGATGCCGCTGAATTTCTCGATCGCGTTTATATCAACATGTTTAGCACTCTTAAAGTTGGCAAAGCACGTTATGGCGTGATGCTGCGTGAAGATGGCATTGTGTATGACGATGGCACTACGTCTCGATTTGCAGATGATCGTTTCTTTATGACCACCACCACCGCAAAAGCGGGACCAGTGATGGCGTATTTGGAAAGGTGCTTAGAGATTGATTGGCCAGAATTAAAAGTGCGCGTAAGCTCTGTGAGCGAGCGATGGGGAGCAATGGCTGTTGCAGGCCCTAATGCCCGCGCTACTTTAACGGCTGCATTTCCAACGGTAGACTTCAGTAACGAAGTTTTCCCATTTATGGGTGTAGTACACGCCGAACATAACGGCGCCAAAATGGTGCTCTTACGTATTAGTTTCTCGGGTGAAATGGCCTTTGAAGTGTATGCAGAATCAGAGCATGCAACTGACATATGGCAAACCATCATAGATGCTGGCAAGGCTTACGATATTGTGCCTTATGGCTTAGAAACTCTAGGTGCCTTGCGCATCGAAAAAGGCCACGTGACAGGTGCAGAACTAGATGGACGTGTAACTTTGGGCGACGTACACATGGATGGCATGGCGTCTAAGAAAAAGTGGTTTGTGGGTAAGAATTTGAAAGACCGAGAGGGCATGGTGCATCCAGATCGCCCACAATTGGTTGGTTTAAAGTCGGTTGACCCACGCATACCTATCTCTACAGGGTCTATTTTGGTGGTCGATGCTAATGCCAGTGCAGGTGCAGACAAGCAAGGTTGGGTGAGCTCTATGACCTATAGCCCAGAGCTTGGCAACTTTATTGCCCTGGGCTTTTTAAGAGGTGGTAAAGACCGTATTGGTGAGCGCATTTATGCAGCATATCCAGTAAAGGGTAAAACCGTTGAAGTAGAAGTGGTGAGTAACCACTTTGTTGATCCAACTAACGAAAGGGTGAAAGGCTAATGGCTAATGCACTAAATGGGCATTTTGAAATGCCACAAACTTTCGCTGCAGTGAGCATTGATGTCACTGCCACCAATATGTGGCAACTTGAAGGCTGCGAAAATGTAGATGCTAAAGTGGCGTTCATGGCAGGCATGGCGATACCCGCACAAGGTTTTGTCACAGTGCAAGGGAATGAGCGTTTGGTATGGGCAGGGCGAGACCGATATTTTCTCACCACCCATCGCTCAGACCTAACTGATAACGATGGGGTATATGCCACAGATCAAACTTTTGGTAAAACTCAGTTGTTAATTACTGGTGAAGATGCCCGTGCTTTGTTGTCACGGGGATTACCACTGGACATTGACGAAGGTCAGTTTGCTATTGGCCAAGTGCAGCACAGCCACATTAACCATATTGGTGTGAGTGTGATTCGTAACCCCAACGTTGATGGCCAACCACAGTTTGAAGTTTGGGTGATGCGAGGTTTTGCCAAGTCGTTAATGGACTTTTTAACCCATTCGGCAGCCACCTTGCGCTAACAACTTAGTTGTTATTAAAGCCAGCAATACGTACTATTGCTGGCTTCTTCTTTAAGGCCTTGTCATGAGAGCCAAGAATCCACATTTAAAATTTAGGAGGCCTTAATGGCTGGCTTATTGCCCAATATTGATCCAGACGGATTACTAGAGTACTCGGTAGTTTATACAGATCGTGCCCTGAATCACATGTCGCAGTCTTTTCAAGGTGATATGCGTTATATTTCAAACACCTTAAAAAGTGTGTACAGCGCGCAGCAAGTCGCTATAGTGCCAGGCTCTGGTACCTTTGGTATGGAATCAGTAGCTCGCCAATTTGCTACAGGCAAAAAAACGTTAGTTATACGTAATGGTTTTTTTAGTTACCGCTGGTCACAAATTTTAGATATGGGTAGCATTGCTTCAAGTACCACTGTGCTTAAAGCACGCCAAGCTCAACCTGGTGATCAAGAAGCTTTTGCACCAGCGCCGCTTGAAGAAGTATTAGCAACTATTGCTAAGGAAAAGCCAGCCGTGGTGTTTGCACCCCATGTAGAAACCTCTGCAGGCATTATTTTACCCAATGATTACATCCAAGCAGTAACCCAAGCAGTGCATGCTGTGGGTGGCATTTTTGTATTAGATTGCATCGCTTCTGGCTGTTTATGGGTAGACATGCAAGCCATGGGTGTTGATGTGTTAATTAGTGCACCTCAAAAGGGCTGGAGTGGTTCGCCATGTTGCGCTTTGGTCATGCTGGGCGATGGAGGTGTCGCTGCTCTTGAAACTACTACCAGCACTAGCTTTGCTTGTGACCTTAAAAAATGGCGGGACATTATGGCCGCCTATGAAAATGGTGGACATGCTTACCATGCCACTATGCCTACGGATTCAATTGCAGCTTTTGCCAGTGTAATGCGTGAAACTCAAGCCTATGGGTTTGACAAAGTAAAGCAAGAGCAGCAAGAGCTAGGTGACGCCGTGCGGGCATTACTGGCCTCTAAAGGCATAAAAAGTGTCGCAGCCCAAGGTTTTGGAGCGCCAGGTGTAGTGGTTAGCTATACCCAGGACACTGCCATACAAAATGGCAGTAAATTTGCTGCTTTAGGTATTCAAATTGCAGCGGGTGTGCCACTAGTGTGTGATGAACCCGAAGGTTTTCGCACCTTTCGTTTAGGCCTATTTGGCTTGGACAAACTGCACAATGTAAAGCGCAGCGTGGCGATTTTAGATGAGGCACTTAGCCAAGTGCTTTAAGTATTGATTTATGTTTTTTAATACAACATAAAAAGCCCGCTAAGCGGGCTTTTTAATGACTAGATTAAAGCATTCGTCACACTATGCCTAGATCCAAACCTGCGGCCATGTATTGGCCTAGCTCAAAACATTGATCGGTAAAGGCAGGTTGCCATTGCCCTTTACATACCAGCACCGGCTGTGCCAAATTCCAATGTAAACCAGTGCAAATAGAGGCTATGGATCTCTTTGTGCCCGTGCCATCTAAGCCTGCACGAATCACTAGGGCAAAAGGTAGGCCTTGCTTTAGCTCTAGCACAGGGTAATACACCCGATCAAACCAATCTTTAGTAGCACCTGCCATGTAACCCAAGTTTTCTGTGGTGATAATAATCACCGCATCTGCTTCTAACACTTGCTCAGGGCTGCACTCTAAAGGCGCCACCACACTTACAGCTACGTCTGAAGTTTCTGCTGATAGAGTGCCTTTAAGGCAGGCGTCTACCATGGCTTGGGTATTGGTAGAGGGTTGGTGAGCAATAATAAGCAATTTTTTTAACATAACCACAAGTCTAGCAGACCTTGATATACACTGAATATAGGTATCTGCTAGACTTATACGCAATGTGTAGAAAGGGCATATATTTATCTGTTCACGCACAATGTATCAATCACTTCATTATTTGGATTTTAATCATGACACAATTTATCATTACTTATTTAGGCGGCAATCAACCAGCAACACCTGATGAAGGCCGCGCTCATTTTGCCAAATATATGCAATGGATTAATGGTTTAGGTGAGTCCGTCACTAGTGCAATGAACCCTCTTAAAGATACCCACCATGTGTCTCCAGATGGTGGTGTATCAAAAGAGGGTGGCACTAAAATGTCTGGCTTCACCATTATTGAAGCAGACTCAATTGAGGCAGCCGTAGCCATTACTAAGTCTTGTCCGTTTTTAGACATTGGTGGTAGCCTAGAAGTATCTGAACTAGTGCAGATGCCATCGTAAACTAGATTAGTTATTACCCGACATTGAATTAATCCTTGAGTTCATGCAGGCCACACTCCCGGCCTGCTTCAGCTTTAGTGGGGTCAAAGTAACGTGTTTCGTCGGGTAATCCGTGGTGCGTTAAATAAGCCTGCATGTCTTCTAAGCTCCAATCTAATAATGGCGATACCTTTATAGTGCCGTTGGGGCCATTAGCTACCGTGTTCATATGCTGGCGCAATGGGCTTTGCTCACGGCGCAAGGCGCTAAGCCATACATCGGGGCTAATTTCTGCCATGGCGCGTTTGAAGGGTTCTAATTTAAATTGCTCAGTAAATTCTGCGTGGGCTGGATCATCAATAGTAGGGATACCCCCTAAAACGGCATCACGTCTAGCTGCACTGACTGTTGGCGTGTATGTCACTAAATTTAGCTTTAGTTGCTCAGCCACTTTTTCTGCAAATGCGTAGGTTTGTGGCATATTGTAGCCAGAGTCTATCCATAAAACTTTAGTGTTTGCAGCAATTTGGCTTACCATGTGTAATAAAACAGCTTCTTGAGGGCCAAAGTTGGTTGTCACTAAGGTGTTTCCACCTAAGCCAATAGCCCATTCAACCGTCTGTTTTGCAGTACCTAATGCCAACTTCTGGTTAGCCCTTGGAAGGTTCAGAGCTGCTAAATTATCATTGGCTGCGACGCAGGAGGCAGGGTTTAGGTCTTCAATCATGCCTGCAGCCGCGGTTGCGTTGCTTATCTTGTCAATTAGAATAAACGAGCCTAAGCCTTTGCTGTGCTTGAAGTTTGCAGCTGGAATAGGTGCATCTAGGTGCAGCTCTACAAGGCCGATTTCATTTAATTCTAAAGTTTTGGCAGAACTTTGCTCTAGTGTGTTGACGTTGATCAAGTGGTGGATTTTCTTAATTCGCGCGTTAATGCGCTTACTGCCCAGTTTTAACTCGTAGTCCCGGGTAAGGCTTAGTGTTTGCTGATCCATCCACACTAGGTGGGCTGTAAACTGGTTAGAGCTGATGGTATGTGCTGCATTGCTTGCATGCACTAAGGTATCACCACGGGAAATATCAATTTCTTGAGTTAAGGTAACGGTAATGGCCATGGGAGCATACGCTTGGGGCAAATCACCATCGGCTGTGACAATGCTTTTTATGGTGCTGGTGTGTCCTGATGGTAGTACTCTTATGTCATCACCTGGCTTTATGCTACCAGCAGTAATAGTGCCGCAATAGCCTCTAAAATCTGAGCCAGATCGGTTTACATATTGCACAGGCAACTGCCAATCACCTTTGGATAGATCTGTTTGTGTGTCCAAATCTTCCAACAAATTTAGTAACGATTGGCCTTGATACCAAGGCATTTTTGTACTTTTATCAACTACATTATCGCCTGTTAATGCTGATACAGGTATAAAGTGAATATTGGGTATATCTAAGTTTTTTGTAAAATTTTTGTAGTCTTGTTCAATCTTTTCAAATACGCCTTTGTCGTAACCTACCAAGTCCATTTTGTTAACAGCCACAACCACGTGCTTAATGCCTAATAAAGACACAATAAAACTATGGCGTCTAGTTTGGGTGAGTAAGCCTTTGCGGGCATCCACTAAGATAATAGCCAGGTCACAGTTGGATGCGCCGGTAGCCATGTTACGAGTATATTGCTCGTGCCCCGGGGTGTCAGCTATGATGAACTTACGTTTACTGGTAGAAAAATATCGATAAGCCACATCTATAGTAATACCTTGCTCACGTTCAGCTTGCAAACCATCAACTAATAAAGCTAGATCTAGCTCACCACTATCTTGGTTGCCTTGGCCAGATGCTGAAGCCTTTTTAACAGCTGCAAGCTGGTCTTCATATACCAGTTTGCTGTCGTGCAATAAACGTCCAATGAGAGTGGATTTACCATCGTCCACACTGCCACAAGTGAGCAGTCGCAAAAGGCTTTTGTGTTCGTGCTGTTCTAGATAACTATGGATGTCGTGTCCGATAAGTTGGCTTTGGTGGCTCATTAGAAGTAGCCCTCCGCTTTTTTAAGTTCCATGGATCCAGCTTGGTCGGCATCAATGAGGCGACCCTGGCGTTCTGACGTTTTGGCCAGTAACATTTCTTGAATAATTTCGGGCAAGGTATTGGCGGTAGATTCAATAGCGCCAGTAAGTGGGTAGCAACCTAGGGTCCTAAACCTCACACTTTTATCTTCTACCGTTTCATTGGCTGCAATAGGCATACGCTCGTCATCCACCATGATGTCAATACCATCGCGCCTTACAACAGGGCGTTTAGCGGCAAAGTACAAAGGCACAATGTCTATTTTTTCCATATATATGTATTGCCATATGTCTAGTTCAGTCCAATTAGAAATGGGAAAAACTCGGATGCTTTCACCTTTGTTAATTCGAGTATTGAAAATATTCCACAACTCTGGACGTTGATTCTTTGGATCCCAACGATGCTCTTTAGAGCGAAAGGAAAATATACGTTCTTTAGCCCTAGAGCCTTCTTCATCACGCCGAGCTCCGCCAAAGGCCGCATCAAAACCATGGTGGTCTAAAGCTTGTTTTAAACCTTGGGTTTTCATGATATCTGTATGGATTTTGGAGCCGTGAGTAAACGGGCTGATATCCATCGCCACACCATCAGGATTAATATGAGTGATGAGCTCCATGCCAGATTGCGCAACGGCCTTTTCACGAAATTTAATCATATCTTTAAATTTCCACGTGGTATCCACGTGTAATAGTTTGAACGGTGGTGGGGCTGGGTAGAAAGCTTTTTTAGCTAGATGTAGCATTACTGATGAATCTTTACCAATGGAGTAAAGCATGACAGGGTTATTGAACTCGGCCACAACTTCACGCATGATGTGGATACTTTCAGCTTCTAGTTGTTTTAGATGGCTAAGACGAGTCTTTAAAAGACTGCTCATGGTATTACGCTCCTGTTAAGTTAAACTGGCACCACTTGGTTTTTCAATTGGCCCCATTGGTTTCGAGCAGTATGCCACTACTTTTTTATAACTTAAAGTAATTAAAAAGAATTTCTTTATTCTTTTTAATTATATGTAATTTATTATTTTAGGGGATTTATGTCAGACACTAAGGCTATTTCAATCACTTTGGTTGATTATCAAGACCCCACACAAATGACTTTGCTCATTGATCAGCTTAATCATTATGCGCTAGATGACATGGGAGGCGCTCAAGCGCTGTCAGAAGAAGTTAAGCAGCGCTTATTGATAGACTTACCCAAACAACAGCAGAATTTTAGCTTATTGGCCTGGGTTGGCGATGAATGTGCGGGAATGACTAATTGCCTTTGGGGTTATTCTACATTTGCTGCTAAACCCTTGGTTAATATTCATGACTTATGTGTCAATGAAGCCTTTAGAGGCCTGGGTGTGAGCACCGCTTTACTGCGCGCAGTAGAAGAGCATGCACACACACAAAATGCATGTAAAGTCACTTTAGAAGTGCTGGGCAACAATGCTATTGCCAAAGCTTCATATAAAAACTTTGGCTTTAAAGCCTATGAGCTTAGTGGTGGTGCTGGCATAGCGGAATTTTGGCAAAAATATCTGTAACATGTCTTATTAATAGTAAGTCATTGAGTATCACTTGGTGGCTTTAGTGTGTAGCAAAGCAATGCGATCCGTTGCTTTTGTTTTAACCTCATTTTATCTGGAAATGAATTATGAATTTATCTGCGTTTGGTAAAAAATTTGGTGGTGATGCTGGCATTACTACTTTAATGGATGATATATCTAGTGCCCTTTCAAGTGGTCGTGACACCATTATGATGGGAGGCGGTAATCCTGCTAATATCCCAGAAATTGAAGCCATTATTCGTCAACGTCTTAAAAGTTTGGCTAATGATCCAGCTTCTGCTAGGCAGCTTCTTGGCAGTTATGACCCCCCTCAAGGTAATTCGCAACTTATTGATGCCCTAGCTCACTTATTTAGCAAAAAACTGGGCTGGCCTATTACACGGCATAATATCGCACTCACTAACGGCAGCCAGTCGGCATTTTTTATGCTGTTTAATATGCTGGCAGGGGAGTTTGAAGACGGCACTCATAAACAGATTCAACTACCTATGGCCCCTGAGTACATTGGTTATGCAGATGCAGGTATTGCGGGTGACTTATTTACTGCAGCCCATCCCACTATTGACCAGTTGGAGCTGCGCCAATTTAAATACCGAGTGCAATTTGATCATTTGAATGTGGGGTCATCTACGGGTGCAATCTGTGTATCTAGGCCCACTAACCCCACAGGTAATGTCATTACCGATGAAGAAGTTGAGCAGCTGGATGCGCTGGCACAAGCCAATAAAGTACCATTAATTATAGATGGCGCTTATGGCCTACCATTTCCAGGCTTAATTTATACACCCGCCACCCCCTTTTGGAATGACAACACTATTGTGTGTTTGAGTTTGTCTAAATTTGGCTTGCCAGGGGTGCGCACAGGCATTGTGATTGCCAATGAAGAAACCATTCAGACTCTTGCAGGTATGAATGCCATTATCAACCTAGCC
>DKMQ01000077.1 GCA_002470565.1 Oceanospirillaceae bacterium UBA7410
AGAAACAACTACGTGACGCCATATTATATGAAAGCCCAGGGTTATTAATAATTAATAAACCACATGGTTTAGCGGTACATGGTGGTAGTGGCATTAATTTAGGTTTAATCGAAAGCCTTAGGCAGCTATACCCTAACGAGCGCTCGCTAGAACTTGTGCATCGCTTAGATCGCGATACGTCAGGTTGTATTATGGTTGCCAAAAAACGTTCTACACTGCGAGCTATTCACGCTCAGTTAAGAGATGGAGGTATCGATAAGGTATATCAAGCATTGGTGATTGGAGGCTGGCCTAAATCATGTCAAAAAGTCGATGCGCCATTAATGAAAAATGTAATTCAGTCTGGTGAGCGTATGGTGCGAGTAGAGCAAGAAGGTAAGCGTAGTATTACACGTTACAAAGTATTGCAAAATTTAGGTCAGTTTACTTTAATAGAGGCTAAGCCAATTACGGGTAGAACACACCAAATTAGGGTTCATTGCCAACATATGGGACATCCCATTGTAGGTGATCCTAAGTATGGTGTAGATCAGGTTAACCAAGAACAGCGACAGTTAGGATTAAATCGTTTGTTTTTACACGCAGCGCAATTGCGTTTAATAGACCCCAGTACAGAAAAGAAAATAGATGTAAAAGCACCTTTAGATGTGCGCTTACAGCAAGCTATTAAGCGATTGAATTAAAACACGACTAGTGCGTCTTCTGCTGGTACAAGTGGATATGTTTCGCTATTCTCAGTCAACTTCAAAATACACAAGGTACCGTTATGTATAATACAGATTTGGATAAGAATGACGCTAATTTCCAAAGCCTATCTCCTTTATCATTACTTAAACGTGCTGCGCAGGTCTACCCATCTATAAACGCCCAAGTATATGGAGATATTCGCCGTACTTGGTTACAAACCTACCAACGCTCTTGTGCTATGGCGAATGCGCTTATTAATAGGGGTGTTGGTTTAGGGGATACAGTCTCTGTAATCTCTCATAATGGCCCAGAGTTGTTTGAGTCACACTACGGCGTACCTATGGCAGGGGCAGTATTAAATGCCATCAATACTCGATTAGATGCAGCTACTATCGGTTTTATTTTTGATCACGCTGAAACTAAAGTTGTGTTTGTCGATAAGGAGTTTTCAGAGACTGTGTCTTTGGCGCTTACCTTGTGCAACACCAAGCCTTTGGTGGTCGATATTGACGATCCAACATTCAATGGAGGTCGTCTAATAGGCGAGCTAGATTATGAACAGCTTTTATCAGAAGGTGACCAAGATTATCAATGGCAGATGCCTGATGATGAATGGCAAGCGATTAGTCTAAATTACACATCAGGCACTACAGGTAATCCAAAAGGGGTGGTGTACCACCATCGAGGTGCTTATTTAACAGCGATGAATATGGCACTCACTTGGGATATGCCAAAATATCCAATATTTATGACAGTAGTGCCTATGTTCCACTGCAATGGTTGGTGTTTTCCATGGACCACTGCATTATTAGCTGGAACTAACGTATTTATTAGGCATTTAAAGCCGGAACTAATGCTTGATTTGATTAAGCAAGAAAAGGTGACCCATTTTGGTGGTGCTCCTATTGTTCTTAATATGATCAATAATGCGGATGATAAGCATAAGCAAGGCATCAATCACCAAGTTAAAGTAATGACTGCCGGAGCTGCTCCTCCAGCAGCTGTAATAGCTGCCATGGAAGAGTTAGGTTTTGAAGTAACACACGTTTATGGTTTAACTGAAACCTATGGTGCATGTGTAATTTGTGAATGGCAGCCTCAGATATGGGGTAATTTAAGCAGTTCAGAAAAAGCGGCGTTAAAGTCTCGCCAAGGTGTAAGAGGTCCAGCGCAAGAAGATCATCTAGTCATGAACACAGATACCATGCTACCTGTGCCCAAAGACGGCGAAACTATTGGTGAAATATTTTTGCGTGGTAATATGGTAATGAAAGGCTATCTTAAAAACCCGACAGCTACAGCTCAAGCATTTGAAGGTGGGTGGTTTCGTTCGGGTGATCTTGCGGTATGGCATGCTGATGGCTACATGGAAATAAAAGACCGTGCCAAGGATATTATTATTTCTGGAGGAGAAAATATTTCTTCAATAGAAATAGAGGGTGTTTTATATAGTCATCCCGCTGTGCTTGAAGCTGCTGTTGTAGCTAGGCCAGATGAAAAATGGGGTGAAACACCATGTGCATTTGTTACTTTAAAGCCTAATGTCATAGCCTCAGAAGAAGATCTGATTAGCTACTGTAGGGCTCATATGGCGCGCTTTAAAGTGCCCAAACATGTTGTATTTGGCGACTTGCCAAAAACGGCTACAGGTAAGATCCAAAAGTTTGTATTACGTAAAATGGTGCCTGCGTAAATAAAATCAGGTAAACTTTTTAAATATATAAAGATAAATTCTTTGTTAGATATTTTTTAATTATTGGAGACATGTGAACCCTATGGGTGATCTTATTGATAAAGCGCACGTTTACACTTTGACCAGAGAGTTAATGCTATCTGGTAAAAAGGTGAGTGTGGAATCTGTTGCAGAAGAAATGAATATTGAAGCGACTCAAGAATTAGCTAGTGTATTAGAACATTGGTGGATGGAACAGGAAGCCTTAATCTCTTTTCGACGAACTATGCCTGCTCAAAATAGACCAAACGTGCCAGAAACAGTTTACCAATCGGTGCAATTAATCTGGGAAAATGCACTTAAAGATGTGCGCTTAGAGCTTGAATTATCAGACAAAAAGGACGCTATGTCTGGCCCGTCTGCAGTGGCACTGGAAGATGAGTTGTATTTGTCCAAAGCTCAGCTTGAAACCTTGGAAGACTCCAATCAACGATTACGTATTCAGCTCACTGAAAGTAAACATACGGTTAAAAACCTAGAAGCTGAAAGAGCCATGCTACGAAGTAACTTGCAATCTGCAGAAACAAATGTAAGTAGCATGGGGCATAAAGTGGCAGAGTTTAAAGGTGAAATGCAGCGTGCCCAATCTAGTAGTGAGGAAGCTAAGAAGCAGTTAGATAATAGAATGAAAGAAGAGGGTGTTCGCCATCAAGAAAACATCAGTAAATTAAAAAGCAAGATGAGCTATTACAGCCACCAGCTTGATAAGCTAAGAGATGAGTGGGGCAAAAAAGAAATGGCTCTAAATTCTCAGATTCAGGATTTACAAGGTGAACTAGCAAGAAGTTCAGTGACCCTTGATACCCAGTTTAGCCAAATCCGCAGCCAAGAAGACGAGCTACGTAAGTATCGCGGTGAAATAACTAGTCAATCACGTGACATGTCAAAATCGACAAGTCAGGCTCTAGCTTCCACCAATCGATTAAAGCGCTTGGAAAGTGAGCTGCAACAGCGTGAGTTTGACGTTAAAGAATTAAAAAACCGTGCCATGGTAGATAAATCCGATACTAATAGGCGAGAAACCGATTTACGCACCTTGTTGAAATCTAGAGACAGTGAGAACTTTGAAATAAATAGTAAGCTTAACGACTTGCAGCGCGCTCTTATCGCTCGTGAAGAAGAAATAAGGCGCCTAACTTCTAAATTATAGGGAAAGTCTAAGCTTTCTTATCGACCATCATCGATGCCGTGCCGTCAGCTACTAGCTTATCATTCACAAAACATTGTGTTTTAAGGCTAACGCGACCACGGCGTTGGTTTATTTCTTCAATAGTTACTGTGGCCACAACGGTATCGTTGATATACACAGGGGCTCTAAACTTTATTTGCTGTTCTAAATAAATGCAGCCTGGGCCTGGCAATTGTGTTCCAAGCACTGTTGAGATTAATCCAGCACTTAACATACCATGAGCAATACACGTTTTAAATGGTGTGGTTGCAGCGTATGCTTCATCTATGTGCACAGGATTGGTATCGCCAGTAATAGTAGCAAAGGCCTTAACGTCTTGTGCTGTGAAGGTTTTCTCATAGCTTGATGCCATACCTATAGTTAAATCTTCTAAGTAATACCCGTGTTGATGAACCACATTCTTCTCCATTTTAATTGATTTGATAAGTTCTTTATGGAACCCATGGGTCAGCATGATAGGCATTATTTCGCTTGGCTACAAATGTCAGGCTAAAATTAGCGCAAATTAATGCATGTCACCTATATAAACACCTATTCAAAAGAGCCAATGCTATGAGCGATTATCAAGCCCCTTTAGATGAAATGAATTTTGTAGTTAACCGGTTGCTTGATTTGACAAATTTTGCCCGGGCCATTGATAACGAAGATGCAAGCGAAGACCTTTTACAAGCTGTGCTAACAGAGGCAGGTAAGTTGGCAACCCAAGTTTGGGCGCCTATAAACGCCTCTGGTGATAAAGAAGGGGTAAAGTTAACTGATCAAGGTGTTAAATCTGCAAGCGGTTTTAAACAAGCCTATCAAGAATATTCACAAGGTGGTTGGGGTGGTCTGTACTTTGATGAGCAATATGGAGGGCAAGGCTTACCGTTTAGTTTTGCTATGCCAGTTGCGGAAATGACTAACGCAGCTAACATGTCTCTTGGCCTGTGCCCCATGCTTACCGCTGGCGCTATCGAAGCCATAGCAGAGCATGGTAGTGAAACCCTAAAAGACACATACCTAGAAAAAATGGTGAGTGGCCAGTGGACAGGTACTATGAACCTTACCGAGCCCCATGCAGGCACAGACTTGGCAGCCATTACATCCACAGCCACCCCAGATGGCCAGCACTACCGTATTAAAGGTCAGAAAATCTATATCACCTGGGGTGATCATGATATGACGGACAATATTATTCATTTAGTACTGGCCAAGTTGCCCGATGCTCCAGAAGGAGTGAAAGGTATTTCTTTATTTTTAGTGCCTAAATTTCTTGTCAATACAGATGGTAGCTTAGGTGCACGTAATGATGCCCATGCTATTAACACAGAACATAAACTTGGCATACATGCCAGCCCAACCTGTGTGATGAGCTATGGCGATAATGGTGGAGCTGTTGGTTATCTTGTTGGTCAGCCTCACCAAGGTTTGTCTGCTATGTTCACTATGATGAACAACGAACGTTTGGTCGTGGGCTTACAAGGTGTGAGTTTGTCAGATCGAGCATATCAAGGTGCCTTGAAGTATGCCCGTGAGCGCATTCAGTGCGCTCCTCCTGGCTCTAAGCAGCGCGGTGAGATTATTCATCACCCTGATGTGCGCAGAATGCTAATGACCATGCGTAGCATCACAGAGGCTGGTAGAGCCATCTCTTATGTTACTGCAGCTCAGATCGACTTAAGCCACAAAGCAAAAGATGAAACAGTCAGAGGTTTGGCATTAAAACGTGTCGGTTTATTAATCCCGATTGTGAAAGGTTGGTGTACTGAAGTTTCCCAAGAAATCACGTCTCTTGGCGTGCAAGTACACGGTGGTATGGGTTTTATAGAAGAAACTGGGGCTGCACAGCATCAAAGAGATGCTCGAATTCTTACTATTTATGAAGGCACTACCGGTATTCAAGCCTTAGATCTGGTGGGCAGAAAAACGCTATATGATCAAGGTGCAGCAATGGCTGATCTTGTGCAACAAATGCGTGATGATTTAGTATTACATGGAAATGCAGTTTCAACACAGCGCCAAGGTTATTTATCTGAGGCGATCGATGGGCTTGAGTCTAGTTATAAAATGTTGCTTAAAAATGCGCCAAATGACGTGATGTTTGCAGGGTCTGTAAGCTTTGATTTATTGATGCTAAGCGGTTACGTATGTGGGGCATGGCAAATGCTGCGTAGTGCTGGGTTAGTAGTGTTGGAAGAAAACGAAACTTTCAAATCTAATAAATTGGCAACAGTAGCTTATTATTTAGATCACATATTGCCTCGTTTTGAAGCTCACCGTCGTTCCATTGTTTCAGGTTGTGAAAGTGTGATGGCGATTGATGCTGAAAACTTATAAAAGTCATTAATCTTCAGGCAATAAAAAACCAGAATAAATCTGGTTTTTTATTGCTACTTTAAACCGTCAATACTAACTAAGTTCGCATTGACAACCCAAACCAATTATAAAGCTTGGTCCAACTCTGGAACAGCTTCAAATAAATCAGCAACTAAACCATAATCAGCTACCTGAAAAATAGGAGCTTCTGAATCCTTGTTGATCGCAACAATGGTTTTAGAGTCTTTCATGCCTGCTAAATGTTGAATTGCACCAGAAATACCCACAGCAATGTATAAGTCTGGAGCAATTACTTTACCTGTTTGTCCAACTTGATAGTCATTAGGTACAAAACCTGCGTCTACTGCTGCGCGTGATGCGCCTACTGCAGCGCCAAGTTTATCTGCTACGCTGTCAAGCATATGGAAATTTTCACCATTTTGCATACCACGGCCACCTGAGATGACGATAGCAGCAGAGGTAAGCTCTACACGTTCAGATACTGAAGTGGACAAGCCAATAAAGCGAGACATTTGTGTATCAGCTGCAGCGCTAATTGTTTCAATAGCTGCTGTGCCACCTGTTTCAGCAGCAGCTTCAAACTTTGTAGTACGCACGGTGATTAGTTTAATACTGTCACTTGATTGTACTTTGGCCATGGCGTTGCCGGCATAGACTGGTCGAACAAAAGTATCAGCAGAAACAACTTCACTAATTTCAGAAATTTGACTCACATCTAATAACGCAGCGGCACGTGGCATAAAGTTTTTGCCAAAAGTAGTTGCTGCTGCTAATACATGGGTGTAGTTGCTAGCTAGAGAGACAATTAAATCGGCCATGTTCTCTGCCAATTGTCCTTCTAGGCTCGTATCATCTGCATGTAGCACGCGGCTTATTCCTACTACCTCAGAAGCAGCCGTTGCGGCTTCTGAGCAGCTGTTGCCAGCAACAAGAAGATCAATGTTGCCACCAATTTGTTGGGCAGCAGTGACAGTGTTTAAAGTAGCGCCAATTAAGCTGGCGTTATCATGTTCTGCAATAACTAAAATGCTCATAGTAACTCCTAAATAACCTTTGCTTCGTTGCGTAGTTTTTCAACTAACTCGGCAACATTTTCAACCATCACACCAGATGCACGTGCAGGTGGTTCCATCACTTCAATAGTCGTCATGCGATTA
>DKMQ01000092.1:0-1420 GCA_002470565.1 Oceanospirillaceae bacterium UBA7410
GGCCTCATAATAATTATTAGAGAGCCGCCCTCTTATTTTTTCTTGTTCAAACATTAATTTGTAAGTATATAAAAGCATAGCAGTTGATCTAAATTTCACTTGCCTTGTTATAAAAAAAGAGCGGTTTAGGCTCTCTATTTTGAAAACCAAGCTATGTTGTATATACAACAAATTACTGGAATCTATTAATGCCTACCTCACCTTTTTTACAATCGATACCAGAGCATTATGCAGGGGCAACGCTACAGCAATAAAATTCCTTCGCTGCTGTTTGAAAAGGCTCTTGGCGCTCTGATTGTTCAACACTTGCTTGCATCTCTACTCCTTAATTGATGTATTGCTAAAAGCACACTTATAAGGCCTATCGGCACTCACAATTATCATCACAGAGCCGCCTCACTGTTTCTTTCTTATAAAGATATTATCTTACAAGCTTATTAAAATCTAGCGTTTTTATGCAAATTGCTTGCCCCGCTGTAATAAAGAGCAATTAATCCGCAAGCACACGCAGGTTCTGCGCTACACCATTAAGCACAGCTCACTTAATCTGCATCCTACTAGTGGCAGTTAATGAGCTTAACGGCTCATTAGCTGCACTTTAAGTAAATGCAGCTGATCACGGTAACGACCCGCCTGTTCAAACTTTAAGTTCTTAGACGCTTCATACATGGCATCTTCTGTTTTGCCTATCAGCTTAGACAGTTGCTTGCTGTTGAGCAGCTCACTGTCCACGGTGAAGTCCATGTTTTCTTCAGATGCCTTTTTACCCGATTTACTGCCTTTGTTTTTGCCAGAGCCAGGCGTGTAGGCACCTTCCATAATGTCTTGCACCGACTTAATAACACCCGTTGGGGTGATGTTATTAACCCTGTTGTGCTCTATTTGCTTTTCACGGCGCCTGTCTGTTTCATCCATGGCCCGCTGCATGGAGCCGGTGATTTTTTCAGCGTATAAAATAGCCCTGCCGTTCAAGTTACGCGCGGCTCGGCCTATGGTTTGAATAAGCGAACGCTCTGAACGTAAAAAGCCTTCTTTGTCTGCATCTAAAATAGCCACAAGAGATACTTCTGGCATGTCCAAACCTTCTCTTAACAGGTTGATACCTACTAAAACGTCAAACTCACCAAGGCGCAAATCGCGCACAATTTCTACCCGCTCTACCGTGTCTATGTCTGAGTGTAAATAACGCACTCTAATGCCATGTTCATGCAAATAATCTGTTAAATCTTCCGCCATACGCTTGGTTAATACGATGGCTAACACACGCTCATCTTTAGCGGCACGAATATTGATTTCAGACATCAAATCGTCCACTTGCGAGGTGGCTGGACGTATTTCAATAGGTGGGTCTATCAAGCCTGTAGGCCTTACCACCTGCTCTACTATGCAATCGGCATGGTCATTTTCATACACACTAGGT
>DKMQ01000092.1:1587-1889 GCA_002470565.1 Oceanospirillaceae bacterium UBA7410
TGCGACTCATCCATCACCAGCAAAGCATCTGCTGGCAAGTAATCAAATAGTGTTGGTGGTGGCTCGCCAGGTTTGCGGCCTGATAAATAATGAGAATAGTTTTCTATGCCTGAACAAAAGCCTAGCTCTCGAATCATCTCTATGTCATAGCGGGTGCGTTGCTCTAATCGCTGTGCCTCTACTAACTTGTCGTTTTCCCGAAAATATTCCAACCGATCTTTTAACTCAAGCTCAATTTCATCGATGGCGCTAAGCAAAGTTTCTCTGGGCGTCACATAGTGGGTTTTAGGGTAGATGGTAAG
>DKMQ01000092.1:1926-6316 GCA_002470565.1 Oceanospirillaceae bacterium UBA7410
TCTATTTCGTCATCAAACAGCTCTATACGCACGGCTTCTTCATCAGACTCTGCTGGATATACATCAATCACGTCACCGCGCACCCGATAAGTAGCACGGTGAAAATCCACATCATTACGCTTGTACTGCAGCTCTGCTAGGCGTCTAACAAGGTCACGTTGGTCCCATTTGTCACCACGGTTTAGGTGCAACACCATTTTGTGGTACAACTCAGGGTCTCCCAAACCATAAATGGCAGACACAGTGGCCACGATAATAGTGTCAGAGCGCTCTAACAGAGCCTTAGTAGCTGACAGACGCATTTGCTCAATGTGTTCATTAACAGATGAGTCTTTATCGATAAAGGTATCTGAGGCTGGCACATAGGCTTCTGGCTGATAATAGTCATAGTAGGACACAAAGTATTCTACTGAGTTATTAGGAAAAAATTCCTTAAATTCGCCATATAACTGAGCCGCCAAAGTTTTGTTATGCACCATCACCAGCGTAGGCCGTTGCACTTTGTTAATCACTTGAGCGATGGTATAGGTTTTACCAGAGCCAGTAACACCCAAAAGTGTTTGCGCAGCTAAGCCAGCATCAATGCCTTCTACCAGCTTTTTAATCGCTGTAGGCTGATCACCGGCAGGCTCAAATTTTGACTTCAATTCAAATAGAGGATTCATGATTTACTTCATTTGGATTCATTATCTAGGGTCTGCGTGATACCCTATTGTGCAAACCCAATAGTATAACGGAGTTATGCTCGTGACGTGGCCTCTTTCGCAACGAATACACTCATTTAAGCCATCGGCTACAGTGAATATAAGTAACCTAGCTGCCCAAATGCAAGCTGAAGGTAAAGACGTGATAAACCTAGCTATGGGTGAGCCAGATTTTGACACCCCTAGGCACATTATCGACGCTGCAAGCAAAGCTATGGCAGCAGGCCAAACCCGCTACACTAACGTCTCTGGCACCATATCGTTGCGCCAAGCGATCTGTGACAAATACCTGCGAGAAAACAAGCTGCACTATCAAGCCAACCAAGTGTTGGTGAGTAATGGGGCTAAACAAAGCATCTACAACCTAAGCGTCGCCTTGTTAGAAGCAGGTGATCAGGTGATTATACCTGCACCTTTTTGGGTGTCTTATTCTGCCATGGTGACTATGGCAGGGGCCGAACCTGTCATCATTACCTGTAACGCATCCCAAGCCTTCAAAATGACCGCTACACAGCTTGCAGATGCCATTACCCCTGCTACCAAATTACTCATGCTAAATAGCCCAAGCAACCCCAGCGGCCAAGCTTATAGCCATGATGAATTGTTTGCTATGGGTGAAGTGCTGCGTTTGCATCCAAAGGTGATGGTGGTCAGTGATGACATATACGAACACATCTATTGGGGTGAGGCGCCATTATATAATCTGCTTAATGTATGCCCTCACTTAGCGGATCGATGCGTGTTGGTGAATGGGGTGTCTAAAGCTTACGCCATGACCGGATGGCGTATAGGTTATGCAGTAGGGCCACAGCTTATTATAGAGGCCATGAAAAAAGTGCAGACAGAATCTAGCTCATGCGCTAGCAGTATCAGCCAAGCCGGTGCACAAGCAGCACTCAATGGCCCACAAGACTCATTAAGCACAATGCTGCATGCCTATAAGCTGCGGCATGATTTTGTAGTAGCACAGCTTAACGCTATGTCTGGGCTTGAAGCCCTACCCAACCAAGGCACCTTTTACAGCTTTGTAAACGCTAGCGCAGCTATGGCTGCACTGGGTTATGAAGATGACATCGATCTTGTTGAGAACATATTAAAGCACACTGGTGTGGCACTGGTGCCTGGCAGTGCGTTTGGCCTGCCAGAGCACTTTCGCTTATCTTACGCCACACACTTGAGCGTATTGCAGCAAGCCTGTGAAAGGTTAGCGGTGTTCTTTAATCATTAGGTGACTGCTGCATCTTCCACAACAACGCATACTGACCATCAAGAGCGAGCAGCTCTTGGTGGCTGCCTTGCTCTACCACCTGACCATCAGCAACCACCAAAATACGATCAGAATCAACAATGGTAGATAGTCGATGTGCTATCGCTATCGTCGTTTTATTAGATGACATTTTTGCCAACGCTTTAAGAATACTGTTTTCAGACTCTGAATCTAGCGCTGAGGTAGCCTCATCAAAAAGTAAAATAGAGGGGTTTTTAAGCAACACCCTAGCAATAGCAATACGCTGCTTTTCACCACCAGACACTTTAAGGCCACGCTCACCTACAATGGTTTGCACACCTTCTGGTATAGACTCTACAAAGGTGCGCAGCGACGCCATATCTATGGCATTCCAAATATCCTCGTCACTAGCATCCGTGCAGCCATAAGCCACATTATTCCAGATAGTGTCGTTAAACAGCACCGTGTCTTGAGGTACCACACCGATGGCTTGCCTTAGGCTTAGTTGTTGCACGTCTTTCACATCTTGGCCATCAATCCTGATAGTGCCAGCATTCACATCGTAAAATCTAAATAACAAACGCCCAATGGTAGACTTGCCAGAGCCGCTAGGGCCTACAATAGCCACTTTTTCACCAGGAGCCACACTAAAGCTAAGATTTTTTAAAATTTGACGCTGCTTTTGATACCCAAAATCTACCGCTTCAAATTCGATGGCTGCATGATCAACTTTTAATACCGTGGCTTGCGCCTTATCCTGCACAGTAGACTGGCGCTTTAATAAACCAAACATGTTTTCTATATCAGACAAAGCTCTGCGAATTTCACGGTAAATAAAGCCCAAGGCATTAAGTGGCACAAACAACTGTAGTAGATACAAGTTAACCATCACCAAATCACCAATGGTCATGGTACCTTCGGCCACGCCTTTAGCTGCAAGATACATTAAAGCTGTAACTCCTAAGCCAATAATTAACGCTTGCCCCGAGTTAAGTAGCGCTAAAGATAAACGATTATCTACTCTTGCTTGTTCCCAAGCGCTTAAATTGGCACTGTATTGTTTGGTCTCAAAGCTCTCATTATTAAAATACTTTACCGTTTCAAAGTTGAGTAAGCTATCTACAGCGCGAGTGCTAGATTTGCTGTCTAAACGATTCGCTTCTTTTACAAAGCGTGTGCGCCATTCTGTAGTCTTAATACTAAACACCACATAAACCACCACACACACCAAAGTTACAGCCGAGAACCACACATCAAAAGCAAATAGCAAAATCAGCATCACTACGATGAGTTCGATAATGGTGGGTAAAATGTTAAACACCATAAAGCGCATCATAAAGTTAATGCCGTTGGTGCCCCGATCTATGTCCCGGGATATACCACCGGTTTGGCGGCCTAGGTGAAAATCAAGCTCCAACTGATGTAAGTGCGCAAACACTTCTAAGCCCACTTTACTCATGGCACTTTCAGTGACTCGGCTAAACACCGCGTCACGTAGCTCTCCTAAAAATACGGCGCCAAAACGCATGCCACCGTACAACAGGACAAAACCTAAGGGGATAACCAGCAATTGCTCTGGAGTGTCACTATCTAGGGCATCAACGATATGTTTGAAGACCCAAGGGATGACCAACGCCACTCCTTTGGCGCTCACCAATAAAGCCATAGCGATAATCACTCTGGCCTTATGAATCATAAGATAGGGCCACAAGGATTTTAACAGAACCATTAATTCAAGCTCTTTTAATTCCTTTACTTGATGCTGGCCGTAGCCTTGTTTAGCGCTAGTTTTCAAGAGTCTATGTGCAAAATAGCTTCAATTTCCACCTGCACACCTTTAGGCAAAGCAGCAACACCTACAGCAGCACGAGCTGGGTAAGGCTGTGCAATATAAGTGGCCATAATTTCATTGATGGTGGGGAAATTAGATAAGTCTGTCATGGATATATTAAGCTTTACCGCGTCTGCCAAACTACCGCCACTGGCTTGTGCTACCGCTTTTAGATTTTCAAACACTTGTATCGCTTGGGCAGAAAAATCTTGGCTACACACTTCCATAGTCTCTGGGTCTAATGGGATTTGACCAGAAATATAAACCGTATTACCTACCTTAACCGCTTGAGAATAAGTACCGATAGCCGCTGGGGCTTTGTTGGTTGAAATAATAGTTTTAGCCATGGAAAAGACACCTTAAAAATGAATTAAAAAACATGCTGGATAATAGCAGGACTTAAACAAATAAACACGGCAGATCAGCAATAGAATCTAACACTAGGTCTGCGTCAAATTCTAGCTCAGCCCGCACACTAGTGCCTGTGAGCACGCCAACATTGCAGCCCGCTTCAGCACTTTGGCCCATGTGTAGGTCATGGGTATTGTCACCCACCACCATTACTTGTTCAGGCCTTAAACCTGTGTGCTGGCAAAAGCCCAACACCATACCTGGCCCCGGCTTACT
>DKMQ01000092.1:6425-8412 GCA_002470565.1 Oceanospirillaceae bacterium UBA7410
AAACCCTTATCAAATAAAGCAGTTAAGCACGGCACAAGGCCTTCAACAGCCACACTGCTGCCATGAGTAGAGGCTGCAAACATATTGTTCAACAAAGCTTCTACTTCATCTATGGGTTTATTAGCTAACCGCGCCCACACCAAACTGATATCTCGGTTATTGCCTGCAGCTAAAATAGAGCCGCCCAATACACGCTGGGTTTTTAAGTCAAAGCCTGTGGCTTGCAGCATGGTTTGAGCTAAAGCCTGGTTACCATCAGCCACTTTTAGCACTGCAGCGCTAGCTCTTGGCACCCAAGTGTCATGAAAATTTAATAGTGTGCCGTCTTTATCAAACACGATGCCTTTTATTTGGCTAAAATCTACGGGTCGCTTGGTGATGCTCATTAAGGCTTAACCTCGACGTTAGTTTCTGCATGATCATCTTGCGCCACGCTTGCTGCTGGGCTTGTTTCGTTATAACCGCGCCAGCGGCTAGATCTTAGTTCACCTTCACGGTTAAGCACTGGATAAGCAATGGCTGTGAAATGCGAATGAAGGCGCTTAACATCACGCATTAGGTCAGTAAATAACGAGTGTGATATTGGATTAGTTTTGTCTGCTTGCATGGTGCGCTGTTGCTGACCATCTAAAAAGGTTTGATGGCTGGTATTAAATTCATGCTTGGCTTGAATAAGGCCACGGGCACTGCCCACGTCTTCACTCATCATCACCTGAAATGACATGGGCATCACTTTAAAGATAGCCTTCATGCTGGCATCCAAGGCCTCATTTTCGTATTCAGTAAAATCTATATGCAGGTTATTTTTCTTTTTCAAAAGCGAAGTCATGCTGCGCTCTAAGGTGTCACCAGCGTGCTCTATATTGGTAATAAATAATAATAAATCTTGGCAACGATAGCGCTCTTCTTCAGTGAGGTCTTGGCCACCTAACTCTAGCAAATACGCATTAATTTGTTGGTGAAAATCGTCAATAATGTCATCGCTTTGATGTATTTTTTTCTCTAGAGCATCGTATCTTTGGGTCATACCCAAGTGCACTTCACGCAACATGTCTTCTAACAACTCACCCATGGTGAGAGTGTCTCGCACCACGTTAGCAAGCGCAGCAGAGGGCGCAGTATCTTGCACGTCTTTAAGGTATTTGGGGCTAGGTAAAGGCGCTAAGGTTTCTCTTGGCAAGCGTGTGTCTATCCAGCCTGCAAGCTTACTTACTATCAACATACCAAAGGCAGCAACGGTGACATTAAACAAACAATGCATCAATACCAGCTGCCAAGCAGGGTCTACACTTACAAAGTTAAGCACTAAATGCACTTCACTCACCCATGGCGCAAACGCCATAGCGCCGATAGTACGTAATATTAAGTTACCTAAAGGCGCTACTCGCTTAGCGTTGCTAGATTTGCGAGATAAATACACAGGAATAAAAGCACTACCAATATTCACACCTAATATCAGCAACAAGCCTGGCTCCACACCTATAACACCCGCCCCCACAAGGCCTGCCAATAGCAGCACCATAACTAGGCTTGAATGTAATAAAAAAGTGAGTAAAGCGGCAAACAGCATAGCCAACCAAGGCTCTTCTATAAGGCTGCGTAACATATCACTAAACAACTGTGAGCCTTGCAACGGCACCGCTTGTTGGCGCAATAGCCCTAAGGCAAGTAGCATAAGGCCCAAGCCCATAAGTGCTTCGCCAATACCGTGCTGGCGCTTATCCTTGGCTCGCAACTCCATAAACACGCCAATAGCTATCAGTAATGGGCTTAGCGCACTTAGGTCAAAAGAAAGCACAAGAGCTACTATGGTAGTGCCTACATCAGCGCCTAATAAAAGGGCTAATCCAGCTTCACCTTGAATACCTAAAGATGCAGCAAGCAAGGCAGATGCGGTGCTACTTTGAAGAATTAGCGTGAGCACCATGCCCAAACCTAATGCCGACCATACGCCGGCAAAACGGTCACGAATAAGGTAGGCTAAGCG
>DKMQ01000092.1:8546-10561 GCA_002470565.1 Oceanospirillaceae bacterium UBA7410
TGATATAGAGTAACACAAGAACTTAAAAATACTAATAATGGGACCTATATAGTTATGAAAAATAAAGTAATTTTACTCATTCTTGACGGTTTAGGTTATTCCTATGCACGCAAACTCATGGGTAACTTAGAAGGCTGGGTAGATGCTGGTGAAGCACAACTATGGAAAGGCCAATCTGTGTTGCCTTCCGTGTCTGGCCCATGTTATGCCAGCATCCATACAGGGCTTACCCCACAAGACCATGGTGTTACCAGCAACTACCACCAGGGCAAGCTAGAAGATGCCGACATTTTTAGCGCCGTGAAGTCAGCAGGTGGCACCACAGCAGCCGTGGCACATTCGTTTTTTTCAGACTATTTTCAGGCCAGCCCCTTTAACCATTTACGAGACATGGAAGTAGACGATATAAACCGCCCTATTCAGCATGCGCGCTTTTATACCATGGCTGGAGAAAACAAAGCACAACCAGCCACGCCATCAGACATCGATCTTTTTTGGCAAATGAGTTTGCTTATTCAGCGCCACCAGCCAGATTACTTTTTATTCCACTCCAGCACCCTAGACAGCTTAGGCCATCACTATGGGTTTGACTCTATAGAAATAGACAAAAACTGCTATACCATTGATGCTGCCTTAGGCGACTTTATACCGCGCTGGCAAGAGCAAGGCTATGACGTGATAGTAACCGCAGACCATGGCCAAAGTGCACGCGGGCACCACGGTGGCACCGAAGCGATCATGCGTGACATCCCCATTTACTACTTTGCCAACCCCCACAACCCTATTCAAGGGCCATCAACCAACCATGTGATTGCTCAAACTGCCCTTGCCCCAAGCATATTGCAGCGCATGGGCATCCCTATACCTGAGTCGATGCAAGCCAGCCCTGTGTGGAAATAGTAACCACCTAGTCTCTAAATAATAACAATAAGGCACACCATGGCAGATCATTATTACGACTACATTATTATCGGCGCAGGCTCCTCTGGATGCGTATTAGCAAACCGTTTAAGTGCAAACCTAAATTGTGAAGTGTTATTACTAGAAGCAGGCCCAAAAGATACAAACCCATTGATCCATATGCCTGCAGGCATCGCTTTTTTGCTTGATCATAAAAAGCTCAGTTGGCGCTACCAATCGGCCCCCCAAGAGGCTATGAATCAGCGCCAAATCCCTATACCAAGAGGCAAAACTTTAGGCGGCTCTAGCGCGATCAATGCCATGGTGCACATACGTGGCCAAAAAGAAGATTACGACGCATGGCATGCTTTAGGCAATGCAGGCTGGAGCTATGATGATGTGTTGCCTTTTTTTCGTCAATCTGAAACAAACCTAGGCGCCAATATAGACCCAGGATTTCATGGTAGCAATGGCCCTTTGATCATCAGTGATCGATCTTACACTCATCCTTTAAGCGATCAATTTGTAGCCTCTGCCGTGGCTACAGGCATGACACATAACCATGATTTTAATGGGCAAAATCAAGCGGGGGTGGGTCGCTACCAAGTGGCGCAAAAAAAATCTAAACGGTGCAGTGCCGCAACTGCCTTTTTACACCCTATTGCAGACCGACCTAATCTAAAAATCATCACAGGCGCCCATGTTAGGCGTATTATTATAAAAGACGGCAAAGCTCTAGGCGTAAGTTATCAAGTAGATAATAGAGTAAACCATGCCTTTGCCAGCCAAGAAGTTATCCTCAGTGCAGGTGCCATCGGCTCACCTCAATTATTGATGCTTTCAGGCATAGGCCCTGCAGACGAGCTGGCCAAGCACAACATTAAAATGCATGCACATTTGCCAGGGGTGGGTAAAAATCTGCAAGACCACCTGAACGTGTCAGTGTTGGCTCGCACCAAAGGTGCAGATAGCCTTTATGGCATCAACAAAGGTATGGGCGCTATCACCACAGGCTTGCGCTATTTTTGGAACAAATCAGGCCCAGGAGGCAGCAATGCGGCTGAAAGCGGCGCTTTTGCCAGCTCTTCGTTTAGCCCTAATCGACCAGATATTCA
>DKMQ01000083.1:0-2269 GCA_002470565.1 Oceanospirillaceae bacterium UBA7410
AACCCTTGCCACTTTACCGAAGGCCCAAGCACAGGCAATGAATCAGGTGTAGAGGGCCTATGCCCCATCCATTTTTGACCGTTTTGTGTATCCAATTCAGGTAAAAAACGCTTCGCTAAAGCTAGTAAATTATCACTGCGCTTATAATTTGGCGCTGCACTTAAACCAGCAAACTCTGACGCACCACCTACTCGCACGCCCATAGATAAGGGCGATACAGCAAACATCTGCTCAGCAAACAACAACTCATGATTTAGCTGTATATTTGGGTAAGGCAAGGTGGTGTTATACCCCCGCTCAGACTCTAACAAACACGTCTCCCCCACCTGCTTTGATAACTGTTTAGACCAAGCTCCAGCTGCAACTACAGTTACATCTGCCACATACTCACCACTTAAGGTTTTAATACCCACGACATGTTTATCTTGAGTTATTAAAGTGTCTACATTGGCTGCCAATATAGCCACACCTTGGCTCACTAGCCATTCACGTAGACTAGACACCAACTCCTTTGGATCATCAATAATACGCCATTGCGGCTGCAACACACCAAACGTCTTAGCCTTGCCTATAGAGGGCTCCATAGCACGCAGATCTTCTTCACCTAAGAGTTCATAATGCTGCCCATATTGCTTGCGGATAGCCCACTCTTGAGCGCTTAATTTAAAGTTTTCATAGTTATCATAGACGCGGATACAACCTTTATTTCGCACCTTATCCGCATAACCTATTTTGGCTAGCATCGGATCATAGTCTGCACTGACTCGGCAATTAATAGCATGTAAGGCTTTGGCAATATGTGCCACATTTTTTGTACGGCTATGACCAAGATAAGACAACAACCACGGCATTAAGTGAGGAATATGTGCTGGCCGAATAGACAAAGGGCCCATGGGATCAATCAGCCACTTGGGAATAGACCACATTTGGCCTGGCAAGCTGTGTGGCACACACTCACTAATAGCTAACGCCCCTGCATTACCATAGGAGGTTTTATCACCTGCTGGGTCTCGGTCTACAATAGTCACCTTAACCCCTCTAAGATGGAGGGCATAAGCACAACAAAGGCCTACCATTCCAGCCCCCACCACAATGGCACTGCTAGGCTTTTTCATGATTAGTCTAAGTGGTTCATGTGTTCAATGGTGTCGTGGTGGTCGTTTAAATACTTTAACCACTGGCTCACTAGGGCAGCATCATCAGGTGCAGCGCTAACACCTGCAACAATATGGCCTTCTAATACGGCTTCAACAGCCAGGCTTACCGTAGTTGATACCAAGCGCGCCATTGCACTGCCTTGATCATTACCAAAAGCATCCATAGCATAGCTTTTACGCCAAACCGGCTGCTGTGTTTTTGGGTCTTTAGCCAATAATTCAACATGCAAAACCACCCGATCTTGCTCACCCTCTTGAAAGGCATATTTTTGCCAAAGCTCATCAGATTTAGCAGTCAATTGAGCAGTGCCAGTTTCGCCTTGGGCAGAGGCCACTAAACTAAAAATGTCTTTCCATGCCGCAGACCAACCTGTAAGACGCAAAGAGCCCCTAATAAAAGTATCGACAGTCCATTTGGGGTCAAAGTGATACTGGCTGATAAATGGTAACGAATCACGATTAGGAATCGCTTCAAAGGTTGCTGTATGTTCTTTAGATAGTGCAACGGTATAGTCTCGCATTGCATGCCAAGGCTTACTGTTAGTTTTAACTTGCGCATTTTCACGCCACTGTGCTGGAGACCTAAGGGCGGTAAGAACACCTAGTGGAGACCAAGAAAATTTATATTTGAAGTCATTCTCTTGTGCCGGTAAACCACCACAAAAAGATCTAAATTCAATATGATTATTGTCGTTATAAACTGTAGATTGACGATAATCATCCACCAAGGCATGAGCCAATAGATGATCTATACCCGGATCTAAACCCACTTCATTCACTAAACACAGGCCTTTATCTAACGCTTGCTGGTGTAAGTCGTGCATCTGGGGAGACAAATAGCTACTGGATACAAAATGAGCTTGGTTATCCAAAGCCAGCTGTGCCACTTGAACATGAAACGAGCCGGGCAACATAGACACTAATACATCGTCCTTACTTACATTTTGAGCAAGTTCATGCCAATCCAATGTGCGTGCCTGACATTGGCCATCCATTGCTTGTATTACCGCTTCAGCTTTACTAAGTGTGCGGTTCCACAGCCATAACTGTGCGCCATTGCCAATGAGCCGTTTGATACCAGGAGCACTAGAAAGTCCAGCACCTAACCAATG
>DKMQ01000083.1:2309-8694 GCA_002470565.1 Oceanospirillaceae bacterium UBA7410
TTTTAACGTTAGATTTCAACTGATTTTTTCACCTTTAGCTTGTAAATCTGCATGGTAAGAGGAGCGAACTAACGGACCACTGGCCACATGCTTAAAGCCCATAGCTTTAGCTGCTGCACCTAATTCATCAAATTCTGCAGGAGGCACAAACCGATCTACTGGCAAGTGATTTAAACTAGGCTGCAAATATTGCCCAAGTGTAAGCATGTCGACCCCATGGTCACGAAGATCTTGCAACACTTGCAATACTTCTTCGTTGGTTTCTCCAAGGCCCAGCATCAAACCAGACTTGGTTAAAACATCTGGGCATTGTTGCTTGTATTTTTGTAGTAAATCTAACGACCACTGGTAGTCAGAGCCTGGACGGATCTTTTTGTACAAGCGTGGTATTGATTCCAAGTTGTGATTAAACACATGGGGCGGCGTCTTGGCCAATATGTCTAAAGCAATATCCATGCGGCCACGAAAATCTGGCACCAACACTTCAACCTGAGTTGAGGGAGTGCGCTCGTTGATGGCAGCGATACAATCGGCAAAATGCTGTGCTCCACCATCTCTTAAATCATCACGATCAACAGAAGTAACCACCACATATTTAAGAGCCATGTCAGCTACCGCTGTGGCCAACTCTGTAGGCTCATCTACAGACAGTGGATTGGGGCGTCCATGAGCCACATCACAAAATGGGCATCTGCGTGTACAAATTTCACCCATAATCATAAAGGTGGCCGTGCCATTACTAAAGCACTCACCTAGGTTGGGGCAATTTGCCTCTTCACAAACAGAAGCTAGCTTATGCTCTCGTAGCTTAGATTTAATGCGATTAATTTCGGGCGAACTACGCACCTTGATTCGCAACCAATCAGGTTTGCGAGGCATTTTATCTGTAGGTATCACCTTTATTGGGATACGGGCTACTTTTTCCGCTCCACGAAGTTTAACGCCTGCTTCAGCTTTGTATGATGTCGCCATGGTAACTATTGCTCGTTGATTATATTCAAAGGTGTTTTACCCAAGCGTCTTGGGTTTCATTAACTTGTGTATACTGCAATTGATGAATTATTTTTTTACATAGATTACTAGCCACAAGGTCTAACTCAATCACATCAGTTGCATCGTGGAAATCTTTCATTTGAACCATTTTTAAACCTGCGTAACCGCAAGGGTTAATGCGCTCAAAAGGGCTAAGATCCATGTCTACATTGAGTGCTAAGCCGTGAAAACTGCACCCCTTTCGGACCCGCAAACCCAAAGACGCAATCTTACAGCCCTCAACATACACTCCAGGGGCGCCAGCCTTAGTAGCAGCGTTAATGCCATAACCAGACAAACAGTCTATTAGGGCCTCTTCCATGTGTGTAACCAACGCTCTAACACCTATATTTAAGCGTTTTAAATCTAGCATAAGGTAGATCATCAACTGCCCTGGCCCATGATAGGTCACTTGACCGCCACGATCCGATTGAACCAAAGGGATATCGCCTTGATTCAATAGATGTTCTGCCTTACCAGCTTGACCTTGGGTAAACACTCTATGGTGCTCTAGCACCCATATTTCATCCAAAGTACTCGCATCACGTTGGTTGGTAAAGTCTTGCATTGCTTGCCAACTTATACCGTAGGCGTGAGGCGTTAAACGCCTTATTAATACGCCGCCAATACTGCTTCCCCTAGAGGACAAGCTTAACCTTGCCACTATTCATTAAGGTTTGATGTATTAGCTTCAAGTGCTCTTCACTTTGCGCAGTCACTGACAAGCGGACCGATTGGAATGTTCCATTTTTACTGTCTACAGCCTGCACTTTTTTAAGGTCTATGCCCGATGCTAGCTCTGTTACGCACTGCACTACCCAGTCTTTATAATCTGGGGTTTTAAGACCCACGATTTTCAGACTGTAGTTAACACAGGGAAACTCAATCTTTGGCTCTTCTTGCTTTTGTATTTCTTGCTTCAATTTCATCATTCGCCACTAATGAGTCGAGTTATACTATCTACCATACCTTTAATAAACCCACCTTCTCTAAGGTCTTTGCTGGCAATCAAATCTCTGCTGATAATCGTCTCTTCATCAAGGGTAATGACAAGTTTACCTAAAACGTCACCTGCTAAAAGAGGCGCCTCAATTTCGGTATTAATATCAATAGTGGCCTTAATGTATTTAGCTTGACCACGAGGAATAGTCACAGCAAGATCTTCTTCAAGCTTTAAATCTACATAATCTTCAACACCACCCCAAACTCTAGCTTGAGTGATGACTTCGCCAGCATCATAAAGTAAATGCGTTTCAAAAAAGCGCATACCGTAAGTCAGTAATTTTTGAGATTCTTGAGCACGAGACTCTGTGCCGGCTGCGCCTAGCACAACAGAAATTAATCGTTGACCATCTTTTTTAGCCGACGCTACCAAACAGTATCCAGCAGCAGAGGTATAGCCTGTTTTAAGGCCGTCCACTGTGCTGTCGCGCCACAAAAGTTTATTACGGTTGGGTTGTCTGATTTTATTAAAGGTAAATTCTTTTTCTGAATAAACTTGGTACTGTTCTGGGTAGTCACGAATAATAGCTCTAGCTAAGATAGCTAAATCTCTTGCTGTTGTTTCAAGCCCATTGGCCGGCAGGCCTGTGGCATTTTTAAAGTTTGTTTGGGTCATACCCAAACGCACAGCATGTAGGTTCATTAAATCGGCAAAGGCTTCTTCACTGCCTGCAATATGCTCTGCCACCGCCACACTAGCATCGTTACCCGATTGAATAATGATGCCTCGCATTAAGTCTTCCAACTTAACAAACGTACCTTCTTGGATAAACATGCGCGAGCCTTTAGTACGCCATGCCTTTTCACTAATACGCACTTGATCTTCTAAAGACACATTACCCGCAGCAACTTCATAATCAAGAATATAAGCTGTCATCAACTTGGTTAAACTTGCAGGGGGTAACAATTGGTCAGCATTATTTTCTACAATGACTTCGCCTGTCAATGCATCAATCAATATGTAAGCTTTAGCAGCTAATTGTGGCGGTTGAGGCACTAATGCTTGGGCTGCGTAGGATGAGCTTGCCAACCCCATACATACAAATAAAGACATTGCCATTGCAGCAGCTTTAACTAGTGGCATAGTGCTAAGACCATGTTTTATTGCCTGTTTCACAGAGCAAAATAATAATTTAGCCGAAGCCACTGCAGTTGCCATACTCAAAACACCTTAAGTTGTTGATCCAATAAAACCTTGCGGTTTTCATTGGCAATTTTTAACGATCTGATTGTACCATGAGACCCATAATAGAATCAGCACATTAGGGCCTAATCATTAGCCCTTGCCCGCGCCCGAGCGTCACAAGCTGCTGCATTAACGCAGCAGCACTGCCATTGTCAGTCATAGGGCCAATTAATACCCTAAATAAATCTGGTCGATCATTGGCCTGTTCTACAAATACATTTGATCGCCTAAGCTCTTGCACCAAGGTATTGCGCAACAACAAAGCACCTCCAATCCGAGACACTGCAGCAACTTGCACGTAATACCCAGGCACACGCTTAGACTGTTGGCGAATTTCCTTGCTTGATGATCTCTTCGTTAAGGTGCCAGGCTTAACTGTGGGCTGGGCAATAGGAGTTGCTTTAGCCTTGGCGCCTTTAACAGCTGACGGTGTTATTGTCTTTTTTGAAGCAGAAAAGCTATTTGCTTTGCGCTGTTTTCTAATTCGTTTTTCTAGCTCTGGGCTCCAACGACTTGCATCAATCGCCTCAACCAATACATTAGCCACACCTGTTTTTCGGTAATCTAATTTACTAGCAGCCGCGTAAGATAGGTCAATCACTCGATCACCATGAAAAGGACCACGATCGTTAACTCTAACAATCACTATTTTATTGTTATCAAGGTTAGTAATACGGGCATAAGTAGGCAAAGGTAAAGACTTATGGGCCGCACTCATTGAGTACATGTCATAGGTTTCACCGTTTGAGGTTAAATGACCATGAAATTTTTGACCATACCAAGAAGCCAAACCACGTTCTTTAAAGCCCACACTTGATGGCATAACACTGTAGGTTTTACCCCACACTTCGTAGCGGCTTTTATTGCCACCACGACTATGAGCCTCAACTTTAGGAATCGCATCGGCTGCATTGCTCATATCCAAGTGCTGCTTAGGTCCTAAGTCTTGTTTTATGGAGTAGCGGGCTTCAGTTTTAGCTTTTGCAGCTGCCACCACTGCCGCTTGCGAAATGTTCACAGAACCAGAGGCTCCAGTAGGCTGCTTGCTAGTATTTGAGCATGCACTAATACCAAGCATCAGCACAGCACTTGAAATGAGACGTAATCCATATTGCATGTTAAAAACCTTGTTTCAAGCTTAGTTGAGTCTATCTTACTCTTGCGCGATGCCTTGAGCGATTTCTACCACTGCTCTAGCGTACCAAAGGGAATGATTATAACGTGTTATCGCGTAAAAGTTAGCTCCACCTAAACGGTACTCATTGCCATTTTCAGTTGAAAAGGCATACAAATTAAACTCGCCCGCGTCAATTGATGAAGATAAAGCAATCCCCCGAGCTTCCCACTGTGACAAAGGCACACCTTGGCGCTTGGCTTTCTTACTCACCCAAGCGGGCTCTACTAAAGAGTCAACAGTTAATAACCAAGGCTTGCCTGCTTGCCAGCGGTGGCGGGCAAGGTAATGAGCAATACTAGCGATGTTATCATCTACACTATTAAATAAATCGATGCGTCCATCACTATCTCCATCGACAGCGAAATCACGGTAGCTTGTGGGTATAAACTGACCCATTCCTACTGCACCGGCTGCAGAGCCTTTAACTTGTGTAGGATCTAAACCTTGGCTATAGCAAAGACGAAAAAATTCAGCAAGCTGACGCTGATAAAACTTACTCCTGCGAGGGTAGTCAAAAGACAGTGTCGCCAACACCCTCAAAGCTAAGTGCTTACCCATGTTAGCGCCGTAATTACTTTCTATTCCTGCAATAGCTGCAATAATAGCCGCATCTACGCCAGTCTCTTTGGCAACCTGCTGTAATTGTGCAGCATTTTTTTGCACAAAGGCCTTGCCTGATTTAATACGTGATGCGCTCACTAGCCGTTTTTGATATCCACTCCATTTCAGTTTATTTTCGGGCGCATTGCGCAGCACTGGCACAATACTGGGCTTGGCTTTTGTTTGAGCTAAGTATTGTAGGACTTGATCTTGAGTAAAACCCAAATCACCCGAATCATTTAACCATTTAGACACGTCATCTCGCGCAGTAAAGCTGGCATATACTTGTGTAGTTAAAAGCCCAATCAACAAGCAACCTAGCGTTATTTTTTTCACAGCAATCTCCCTATATATGTCCCTTAAGTGTAACTAATTACTACTTAATACCCAACTGTCTTGCACCAATAAAGGGGGACATAGATTGATACTTTAACTTTGTCATGGATATTTTCGTGTGTGCCTAATCAACCTATCAACTGTAAAATCTATCAAATATAAGAATAAATTTTAATACGCTTACCAATTGATAAGAAAAGTCTATCAATGGTCGTAATAGAATTAATTAGACACGCCCCCTTGTGACCTGCAAAATGCACAATAATTTCATTAAATCAATTACTGACCTTCGGACGTTCTATGACCCTTTCACCACTGCAGCTTAGACAACAGATCCGTAGCGGCTCTATGACCAGTAACACCTCTGGTTTGTGCTCAGGTTATGTACAGGGAAATCTGTGTATTTTACCTGAAGCTTATGCCAATGATTTTTTAAAATTTTGCCACCTCAACCCAAAACCATGCCCTATTATTGGCATGTCTGAAAAGCCCGGAGACTTTCGTCTAAAAAGCTTAGGTCAAGACATCGACCTGCGCACCGATATTCCTCAATATAGGCTTTTCAATCATGGCAAAGCTGATCATCAAGTGGGCAACATTCTTGATCATTGGCGTGATGATTTAGTGGCCTTTGTGCTTGGTTGTTCTTTCTCTTTTGAGGAAGCGCTAATAGCAGATGGGCTAGAGGTTCGTAACCTTACCGAAGGTGTAAATGTTCCCATGTATCGCACTAACATTGCCTGTAAAAAAGCAGGGCCATTTGCGGGCAATATGGTGGTTAGCATGCGGCCATACAAACCTGCAGATGCTATAAGAGCGATTCAAATATGCAGCAGATTCCCTTCTGTACATGGCGCTCCAGTGCATTTTGGCTCACCTGGCGACATTGGCATTACAGATTTAAACCAACCTGATTTTGGTGATCGAGTCACCCTTAAAGACGGTGAAATACCTGTGTTTTGGGCTTGTGGAGTAACACCTCAAGTAGCCGTTGAAAAAGCTAAACCATCATTTTGTATTACTCATGCACCTGGCTGTATGTTGGTTACCGA
>DKMQ01000017.1:0-20580 GCA_002470565.1 Oceanospirillaceae bacterium UBA7410
GGTCTTCGGCGGCCCTTATGGCTAGCTCTACCTGGTGATTACGGGCAATAAATACTGGGTTTGCAAGCTTCATTTGCTCATAACGCTGGGCTTTAGTTTGTGGGTCTTTGTCTAAACGTAGTTGCCATTTTTTCTGCCACGCCAGTAATTCATCTGGCGCGCTAAATGCGTCTTCAATGCTTTGATGGGCCTCATCTATGGCGGCTTGGTCTACCAAGTATCTAAAACATAAAGTGAAATCTAGCTTGTGCTCAGTCATTATTGTAAACAACTGCTGCGTAAGCTTTTGATCATCAGGTTGCGGTTTGCTCATGCCTAGTTTGTTGCTCATTACGCGCTGATACGCTGCACCGTAATGGGTTACATAGCTACTCAATGCCTCTTGGGCCAATGCAATGGCCTTATCACTGTCGCTATCTAGTAGGGGTAATAGTGCTTCTGCTAGTCGTGTCATGTTCCACTGGCCTATGCCTGGCTGCTGGTTATAGCGGTAGCGGCCTTGTCGGTCTATAGAGCTAAACACCTTGTCACCGTCATAGTCGTCCATAAATGCGCATGGGCCATAGTCTACTGTGGCACCACAAATAAGCACGTTGTCGGTGTTCATTACGCCATGGATAAAACCAAACCCTTGCCATTGTGCAATCAGTTTGGCTTGCCTTTCTATCACTTCATTGAGTAGGGCTAAGTATGGCTTGGGGCTGGCTATTAAGGTTGGAAAATGTCGCTTAAGGCAATAATCAGCTAGCGTCTTCACACCTGCGTCATCACCTTGCCTAGAAAAAAACTCAAAACTACCCACACGAATGTGGCTTGGCGCAATGCGTGTTAATACTGCCCCTGGTGCTGGGCTTTGGCGCATTACTGTTTCGCCAGTAGCTACAGCAGCAAGGCTGCGGGTGGTGGGCACGTTTAACGCTGACATGGCTTCACTAAGCAGATATTCTCGTAATACAGGCCCTAGTGGTGAGCGCCCATCGCCTCGGCGTGAGTAAGGTGTGGGGCCAGAGCCTTTAAGTTGTAGGTCAAAGCGTTCGCCATTTGGGGTCACTATTTCGCCTAGTAAATGTGCTCTACCATCACCTAAAGTGGGGTTAAATGTGCCAAATTGGTGGCCTGCATAGGCTTGTGCCATAGGCGCTGAGCCCATGGCCGTTTGATTACCAGCCAACACTTGCAGGGCTTCATCTGATGTAAGCCATTGCAGGTCTATGCCTAGCTCTTGGGCTAGCTCTTGGTTATGAGTAATAGGTGTAGCGTTAGCCACGCTAATGGGCTGTGCGTAGCTATAAAAACGCTCTGGTAGGCTGGCAAATGTAGTGTCAAATTGCGGGCTGGTGGCAGGTGTTTGGGTGTTCATTTGTTGATACCTATAAATTTTCTAGCTTTGCATAGGCCAATACTAGCCATTTGCTACCTTGGTTTTCGAAGTTCACTTGCACTCTGGCTTGGGGGCCTGAGCCTTCAGCATTCACCACCACACCTATGCCAAACAAAGGGTGCCTTACATTTTGCCCTAATGCTAATACGGGGGTTTCTAATACCTGATGACGGCCTGCGCGGTCATATGTTCTTGTTGGGGTGGGCCTTGCAGTGACTGGCCTGCTGATACTAGATTTAAGCCGCACTTCATTCATCAATCCTTCTGGTATTTCACCAATAAAGCGTGAAGGGCGGTTAAAGGTTTCTTGTCCGTGTAAGCGGCGGCTTTCGGCATAAGAAATATACAATCGTTGCATGGCGCGAGTGATACCCACATAACAAAGGCGGCGCTCTTCTTCCAAACGGTCACCTTCTTCAAGGGACATTTTGTGAGGGAATAAACCTTCTTCCACGCCCCCTAAAAATACCACTGGAAACTCAAGGCCTTTGGCAGAGTGCAGTGTCATTAGCTGCACGCTGTCTTCTGATTCATCGGCTTGTTGTTCACCTGCATCAAGTGCGGCTTGGTCGAGCATGGCAGCTAGTGGTGTGGTGGCTACAGGGTCTAAATCACCATCAGGGTCGTCAGAGTCTTGTACGGGGTTCCAAGAGCTAGCAAATTCTTTGGCGGCACTCACAAGCTCTTTAAGGTTTTCAATACGCGTTTGGGCCTTTTCACCCTTTTCTTTAAGGTGATGTTGCACTAGGCCAGATTGTTGAATCACCAAGTCTACCATCTCATGTAAAGATAGCTCGCTAGTGTCTTCATCCAAGCGGTCAATAAGGCCAATAAAGCTATCAATGGCGTTATGGGCGCGGGTAGGCATCACGTTTTGGCTGAGTATTTGCTTGGTGCTGTCCCACATAGAGCAGCCTTCTGCTCGGGCGTTTTGGCGTATTTTGGCCACTGTAGCTGCGCCTACTCCTCGAGTAGGCACGTTAAATACTCGCTCTAAAGCGGCATCGTCGTTGCGATTTTTGATGAGGCGTAAATAAGCCAACGCATTACGTATTTCTAGGCGATCATAAAAACGTTGACCACCATAAATGCGGTAGGGCATTTGGGCACGAATTAAGGCTTCTTCTAGCACTCGAGACTGAGCGTTAGAGCGGTAAAGAATGGCGCATTCGGCTCTTAGGCCACCGTCTTTATGCCACTGTTCTATTTGAGATACGATGAAACGGGCTTCATCCATTTCATTAAAGGCCGCATACAGTGCAATGGGCTCACCATCTTTGTCGTCGGTCCATAGATTTTTGCCAAGGCGGCCAGTGTTGTTAGAAATCACACCGTTTGCAGCTTTAAGTATGATGCCAGTAGAGCGGTAGTTTTGCTCTAGTTTTATGGTAATGGCATTGCCGAAGTCGCGCTCAAAGTGTTGAATATTTTCTATTTTTGCACCACGCCAGCCATAGATAGATTGGTCGTCGTCACCCACAGCCATCACCTTAGCAGTAGTGCCTGAAAGCACACGTAGCCAAGCATATTGAATGGTGTTGGTGTCTTGAAACTCATCCACCAGCATGTGCTTAAAGCGGCCTTGGTAGTGGGCCAATAGCTCACTGTTGTTTAGCCATAGTTCATGGCAGCGCAGCAGCAGCTCACCAAAATCTACCAGCCCAGCACGCTCGCACGCCTGATGATAGGCAGCATATACTTTCACTTGGGTGTCTAGTTGAAAATCACCGTGGGTTTCTATGTGTTGTGCGCGTTTGCCTTCATCCTTACAGCCATTAATAAAATGCTGAAACGAACGCACAGGCCAGCGGCTTTCATCAAGTTGCATCTCTTTGCATAGTCGTTTGAGAATACTTAGCTGGTCGTCGCTGTCTAAAATTTGAAACTCTTTTTGTAGCCCGGCTTCTTGCCAATGGCGCCTTAATAGGCGATGGGCCAAACCATGGAAGGTGCCTACCCACAGTTGCTGTGTATCCAAGCCCATAAGGCTTTCAATACGAGCACGCATTTCTCGTGCAGCTTTGTTGGTAAAAGTAACGGCCATAATAGACCAAGGCGACACGTTTTGTGCCTCTATTAACCAAGCAATACGGTGCACCAATACACGGGTTTTACCACTACCGGCGCCGGCCAATATCAGCAAGTTTTCCTCTGGCGCTGCAACAGCCTCGCGCTGAGAGCCGTTGAGTTCATCTAAAAGGCGAGAAACATCCATTATTGTGTCCGTATTGGCGTGTTGGATTGTGTGGTTGCCCACGAAGGTAGCATCTAATCTTAACCTATTGTAACGACAGATAAGCTAAATATCACCGATATGCTTGAGTTACTTTGTATTTTCTAGCGTAAAAAGAAAAACTAAGGTGCTTATATATGGGCGTCCACAAATTTTGAGTATAGGCGGTGGATAGAGTCGAAGAGGATAGGGTAGAATGGCTTTAATCCATTATTGCTTCGGCTTAACTCATGTCTACATCGAAACACGATTTATTTAAAACCATCGCTCAAGCGCACCCACAGTTGCGCAAGTCTGAGCGCAAGGTGGCAGACTATGTGTTAGAGCACCGTGCAAAAATTGTGCAAATGCGTATTGTAGATTTAGCAGCGGCAGCAGATGTGAGTGAGCCCACTGTAGTGCGGTTTTGTAGAGCGCTAGACTTTGATGGATTTCAAGACTTTAAGCTTAATTTGGCTCAGTTTGTAGGCACCAATACCTCTTATCAGCAATTTCGTCTAGATAGCCGCGATTCGGTAGAGCAGTTTAAAGAAAAGATTTTTGACTCTACTGTTGGCAACCTTATGCGGGTGAAATCTGACCTAGATGCCACTAACCTAGAGCAAGCCATCGCTGCTTTAGCTGCGTGTAAGCGTCTTGATTGTTATGGCTTTGGAGCGTCTGCACCCATATGTAGTGATGCACAGCATAAGTTTTTCCGCCTTAATATCTCTGCGGCAGCCTATTCGGACCCTCACCTACAAACCATGGCGGCAGTTACTTTAAAGCCTGGCGATGTAGTGATTGCCGTATCGCAAACAGGCCGCACCAAAGATTTACTGCACACCACTCAGCTAGCTATGGACGCAGGTGCCACAGTTATTGCCTTGTGCCCAAGCAACACGCCGCTAGCCGAACAAGTGCAGATCCCTTTGTATATCGATTTAGATGAAGACAAAGAGCTTAATACTTTGATGTCTTCACGCATTACTCAAATGGTAGTGATTGATGTTTTAGCTGTAGGTGTCACTATGAAGCTAGGTGAAGAAACCATGACCCATTTAAAAACGATTAAGCGTTCACTTAAAAATCTACGTACCCCTGCTAAGCGTATTAAGTGATCAACTCATGTGCACAATAAGGAGATTTGTATGAGTTTATCTATACTAATGCGCGTTAGCGCTGCCTATATGGGCCTATGGGTATTGATGATGGCTTTAGTGCCAGAAATGATCATTAATGATTTATTTGGTGTGCCCGTCACCCAAGCACTTGGGGCTCAAATGCAGTTTACTTCGGTGGCCACCGCAGCGATTGCAAGCATGCAGTGGATGGTGTCTTCGTGGGCGCCAGAAGGCCTAGCCAAGTTTGCCCGTTTAAGTGCCATTATTTGGGCTTTGTTTGCACTACTTAGCTTGTCTCTTATTAGTTCGGGTGTGATGTTAGACACTGTGCAAAATTATACCTCGCCTGCCATTATGGCTATTTTGGCTTTGTTGTTATTGATGAAAGCCAGCGCAAACTCTAAAGTTTAGAGTGCATACTGCTTTTGGTATGCGAGTGCTTTAATGCCATTTCATTTTAATGAAAGTCTCTAGAGGCTACTTTGAGCTGCTCTAGCAGGTGGCTACAATCAATGAGCTTTCCAGCAATAACATGAATCACTTGGCTGTCTGGATCACGCTCTAAAATACCTTTCACTTTTAAAATTTGAGCATTTAAATAAGCCTGTTTTTGGGCCCTAGCTGTGCCTTGCCACACCACTAAGTTGGTGTTGCCTGTTTCATCTTCTAAGGTAATAAATGTTACGCCAGAGGCTGTGCCAGGCCTTTGTCTGCCAGTGACTAACCCGGCTACAGTCACCAAGCTTTGATGGGCTTTGTCAGCCAGTTGGCTAGTGGCTAGGCAGCCCTTTAGTAAGCCTGCATTGCGCAATAAGGCTATGGGGTGTTGCTCTAAGCTAAGGCGTAAGCTGTCGTAGTCTTCGGTCAGTGTTTCTAAATCACTAGGCCCTTGCAATTGTTCTTGTTGAGCTTCGCGCACTTCACGCAGTAATGGCAGGTCTTGATGATTGTCCAGTAGTTGCCAGCGGGCCTGATAGCGGTGGCCACTAAAACAATTGAGTGCATTAGCACTGGCCAAACATTCAAGCATACCTTTGGTGTGGTGCAATGCTTGCACTTGTAATAGGTCTGTAAAACCTTGCTTGGGCCTTTGTTCTAGTAAGCGTTGCAGATGATCTTGGCGCACCCCTTTTACCTGTCGTAAACCCAAACGTATGGCCAGCTCAAGGTTTTGGGTAGTTTCTAAGCTATGGTCCCACACACTTTTATTGATACACACAGGCAATACTTGTACCCCATGGCGGCGTGCATCTTGCACAAGTTGAGATGCGCTGTAAAACCCCATCGGCTGGCTATTTAAAATGGCGCAATAAAAAACTGCGGTGTAGTGGTATTTAAGCCACGCAGAAGCGTAGGTTAAAACGGCAAAGCTTGCAGAGTGGGATTCTGGAAAGCCATATTCGCCAAAGCCTAAAATTTGTTGATATAAACGCTCTGCAAATGCCAATTCATAGCCTCGAGACATCATGCCATCTACTAGCTTATGGTGAAATTTTTCTAGCTCGCCATGGCGTTTCCAGCTGGCCATTGCTCGGCGTAAACGGTCGGCTTCACCGCCGCTAAAGTTGGCTGCCACCATGGCTAGTTTAATCACCTGTTCTTGAAAAATAGGCACACCTAAGGTGCGTTCCAGCACTGCTTTAACTTCTTTTGAGGGGTATTCAACGCGTTCTTTACCGGCTCGACGGCGCAAAAATGGATGCACCATGTCCCCTTGAATAGGCCCTGGGCGCACAATGGCAATTTGAATGACAAGGTCATAAAAACAAGCAGGTTGTAAACGAGGCAGCATGCTCATTTGGGCTCTAGACTCTACTTGAAACACGCCTACACTATCGCCTTGTTGTAGCATTTCATAAACTTTTGCATCATCGTCCATGCGGGTGATGTCGGCCAAGCTTAGCTTACGCCCATGGTGATGCTGCACCATATTTAATGCGCGTTTTATAGCACTAAGCATGCCTAGGGCTAAAACATCTACTTTGAGTAAGGCAAGGCTTGCCAAGTCATCTTTGTCCCATTGGATCACTGTGCGCTGTGCCATGGATGCATTTTCTATAGGCACCAGCTCACTCAGTGGCCCTGCGCTAATAATAAAACCGCCCACATGTTGTGAGAGGTGACGAGGAAACCCTTGAAGGGTTTTTACTAGTTCCAAAAAGCACTGCCCTACATGGCTTTGGCTATCCAAACCTAAGTTTTTTAGCTGTTCATCCCACTGGGTATGCTGGTCTTTGCGATCCACATTTTTAATGAAGAGCTCAAGCTGTGGCAAGCTGATGCCTAGGGCCTTGCCCACTTCACGCACAGCGCTTTTAAAGCGATAAGTGATCACCGTGGCAGCTAAAGCAGCGCGATGGCGGCCATATTTTTGGTAGATGTATTGAATGATTTCTTCACGCCTTTGGTGTTCAAAATCCACATCAATATCTGGAGGTTCAGAGCGCTCTTTAGAAATAAAACGTTCAAATAACACCTGTATTTGGCGTGGGTCAACGGCGGTTATTTCTAAGCAATAACACACAATAGAGTTGGCAGAAGACCCACGCCCTTGATATAAAATCTGCTGGCGTTTAGCAAACTGTACCAAGTCGTACACCGTTAAAAAAAAGTGAGCGTAACCTTCGCTGGCAATAAGCTTAAGCTCTTTGTCGATGATCAAAGCAATGTCATGAGGCACACCAGCAGGAAAACGAATGCTTTTACCTTGCTCTACTAAGTGGTGTAAATAACTGTTGGCATCATAGCCATTAGGCACCAGTTCAGCCGGGTATTCATAGGTCAGTTGGGATAAGCAAAAGTCACACTGCTTAGCTATAGTAATACTGGCTTGTAGCCATGGAGCGGGGTATAGCTTAGCAATTTTGTCTAATGTACGTAGGCTGTGCTCGCGGTTGGCTTGTAGGGCATAACCACAAGCATGCACAGGCATGCCTATGCGTATGGCGGTGAGTGTGTCGTGTAGCATTTGCCGTGTGGGGCTGTGCATGATCACTTGGCCAAGTGCCACCAGCGGTAAGTCATAATCATCAGCCATGGCTTGGCAATGGGCATGTTGACGCTGATCCAGCGCACTTAACCGGCGATGACAACCTACCCATAGGTTTTTTTTATACAGTGCGCTTAAGTGACTTCCCAAGTCATTGGGGCTATTAGGGTGAGGGTTCCAGATAAGTATGCATTCACTTAAATCACCAAAGTCATGGATATAAACTTGATATTTGCCCTTTTCACAGCGTGATCTAGCTAAGCTAATTAGCCGACATAGCTGGGCGTAGCCTTGTCGGTTTTTTGCTAACACTACTAGGCGCTCATGAGCTTCGGGTTGGTGAGGTTGCAGTGAAAACTCGCTACCAATAATCAGCTGGATTTTTAACCCATGCTCTTTTTTATACTGATAAGCCCGCACTACCCCTGCCACTGAACATTCATCTGTGAGCGCCAAGGCGTTATAACCCAAGGCATCAGCTTGTTGGAGCAATTCGTGTGGATGGGATGCCGCTCTTAAAAAGCTAAAGTTAGTTAAGCAGTGTAGCTCGGCATAATCCACACCAGGCGCTTTCACTTGGAGGCTGGTCATGAAAAGTAACCATGTAAAAACCAGTCTTCTGTAGCCGTTCGAAACAACCAGCACACTTGTCCAGCAGGGTTGCGGGCAATAAAGTAGTCACGGCAAATGTTTACATTGTCCCACCAACCACTTTGAATGCGTTCAGGCCCAGATAAAATACACCAGTGCTGATCAGGCTTATGATGCAAAGCTTGGGGTAAAGTAAACAATAAGCTAGGCCGCAAAAATGCGGTGGCCTGTTGGGTTGGGTAACTACTTTGAGGTGCGCCTTGGTAAAAGCTACGCTCTGGGCGATGGTCGTCGCGCAAATACACTTGTTGTACAGCATGGTCTCCAAGTTTGCTTTGTAAACGGCTGATTAGCTGGCCTGTGGTTAGCTTGCCTTGAGTAGGTTCAAATAATTGCTCTGACAAAGGCGCCCATGGCATTTGTCCTTTGGTGGTCAGGCTAATGGCAATAATCGGGGCAGGGAGTTTTAATTGTTCCAGCTTTAGTAAAAATAAGCTTAGCCAAGACTCTGCCCGATACTCGCCGTCGCTGCAGCCAACATGCATTTTTTGCGATGCGTGCTCACGGTAATCTAAACCTAAGCTTAGCTGCGCAACTTTGAGCTGGCGAGGGGCTAAAAAGGCTTCTAAATCAGTTAATAAGCGCTTTAATGGAAATCGTAATGCGCTGCTATGTTCAATTTCATAGAGTAGCTCTAAGCGTTGGCGAAAGCGTTCAGGGGGTTGGTATGCAGGCTTGGTGGGTGCACTTGTGTCTTCTAGTTGGTGTAAATAGTTCACTAGGGTTTTGCCTAAACGCTGGCCTAAAGCTGACTTAGGTAGTGCTTGAGCTTGCCCTAGTGTATTAAGACCAAGGCGCTCTAATTGTAAGGCAAGTTTATGGTCAAGTAAGGCATGCTGGATAGGTAGTTGGTTCAGTAACATTTGAACCTGCCTTTGGTGTTGTAATAAACGATCGTTACCTGCGTGGGCTAGCACTTTAGCAGCTAGTGGAGAGTGAGCACTGGCATAGTGATAATTGAGCCCACGTTCTATTAAAGGTTGCTGTAGTTGTTGCCAATAACCCCCAATGCCTTCATAGAGTCTGAGCATGTCGCTGGTTTGTAGCAATAACCCTTGCGGTGGATCTAGGTAAAATGTGGCACTGGTTTGATACAAGCATTGGGCCAATTGACTAAGCAGGCGATGCTCTTTTTTGGCGTCATAGGCAATCACTTTAATTTGGGCACATAAAAGTGCTGCATGGGCTAAACCGGTGCCATTTTTAATGCCTAGCTGGAGGGCTTCAGGATTAGCCTGTACCACCTCGTTTTTATCAACCAAAACACAAGCTTGGCTGTAGGCCTGTTGATGTAACAGGCTATCCAATTGCAGGCTGGGAAAACATAAATAAAGCCATTGCATCAGGGTTACTGCAGCTTATGGCTATTAAGTGAAACAAGGTTGATATTGCGCTTTAATGCAGGCACAGGTGCAGTTGTAACTGTAGGCATTGCCAAAGAGGGCCACAGTTTATGCATGTCAACTTGGCACGGGTGCTGTGGCCACTGGCCTTGGTATTTATGAATTTTTAAGCGCAAGCCTGTGGCTAAAGGTGCCAGCGAAAAACGAGCACTCACAGGCAGTGCACTGGTGCTAGGTTCAGGTTGGGGGTGCAGCCAAAACATCAGTGCTTGATTATCTTTAGCCGCTACTTGTAAGCGTTTAGCTTGGGGTGAGGTTAAGTTTTTGGCCCACAATACAAGGTGACTGCAGCAACCACTATTAAGGCTTTGCTGCGCGCTCCAAAGGGCGTGCTGAGGGTTTTGGCAGCGTATTAATAACGTTTTACTTAGGTTTATTCCATGCTGAGCTAAAGCTTGTCCATTGAGCTGTGCTGGTGGATTAATCCATACCTGTAGGCGCGCTTGAGATTGGGCCAATAAGGGAAATAATAAACGCAGCTCACCTATTCCTGCCAAACCACAGGCTAGCTCTACTAGCCCTGTTTGGGGCCAGCCACCTTGTAAGTGTGCATCTAAAGTAGAATAAAAGCTGCTTTGGCGGCGTTGGTCTGGCCCCGTTACTTGCCGAGCGCGCCAGACCAAGCGGTCTTTTTCTAATTGTAACAGGGCCATAATTTACCTAATAAATACTGTATGTATATACAGTAGTTTGACATATTTTTAGCGAAGGTCAAGTAGAAAATAGATGCCTATTGGTAGACGTTGTTAATAGAAAAATATCAAGTGGGCAGATTGTTCGGTATTAAATAATTATTGCTCCTAAAATATCAATTAAATCCCTCTTGGCAATGCCATCATTGATAAATGAAATCCACAGTAATCAATAGAGGGCCTTAGTCGTGCCATTACAGCCTAGTCAAAATGTTTTTATCACTTGTGCCGTCACAGGATCTGGCAGTTCACAAGACCGTTCTCACCATGTGCCACGCAGCCCTGAAGAAATAGCTAACAGCGCTATAGATGCGGCTAAAGCTGGTGCTGCCATTGTGCATTGTCATGTGCGAGACCCGCAAACGGGTGTGCCAAGCCGTCGTTTAGAGCTATATAAAGAGCTCACACAACGCATTCGTGCTGCAGAAGTGGATGTAGTGTTAAACCTTACCGCAGGTATGGGCGGTGACATTGTGTTTGGTGATGCTGAAAACCCATTGCCTTTAAAGCAAGCAAGCACAGACATGGTAGGCGCTAGTGAGCGCGTAGAACACATCCGCCAATGCCAGCCAGAAATATGCACCTTAGATTGTGGCACCATGAATTTTGCCGAAGCTGATTACGTGATGACCAATACCCCGGGCATGTTACGGGCTATGGCAGAAAAAATGACTGCTATGGGTGCACGCATTGAAATAGAGGCCTTTGATACTGGCCATTTATGGCTAGCCAAAAAGTTAGTGGAAGAGGGTTTAATCACTGATCCTGTGATGGTGCAGCTATGTATGGGTATCCCTTGGGGTGCGCCAGATGATTTGAATACTTTCATGGCTATGGTGAATAACGTGCCTAAAGATTGGGTGATGTCAGCCTTTTCTATTGGTCGTAACCAAATGAACTATGTGGCCGCTGCCGTATTGGCAGGAGGTAATATTCGTGTGGGTTTAGAAGACAATATTTGGTTGTCTAAAGGTGTATTAGCCACTAATGCCCAGCTTGTTGAACGTGCTGCCACCATTGCTACAAATATGGGCTCTACATTAATGACTGCAGCTCAAGTGCGTGAGCTCATCAAAGTAGAAAAGCGGGCGCCTTTGGTATGATTAGCATGAGCGACAATGTAACCACGCAGCATAAAACCGCCGCTTGTATAGGTGGTGGCGTGATTGGTGGAGGCTGGGTAGCAAGGTTTTTATTACACGGTTGGGACGTGAACGTTTATGACCCTGCAAGCGACGCTAAGCGTAAACTAGATGCAGTGTTAGAAAATGCGCGTGCAGCTTTGCCTGCATTGGCCGATGTAGCCATGCCTAGTGAAGGTAAGCTCACTTTTTGTGACACCCTAGAAGCTGCCGTGACTAATGCTCATTGGATTCAAGAAAGTGTGCCAGAGCGTTTAGACATTAAACATGCAGTATTTGCTCAAGTGCAGGCAGCGTGCTTAGACTCGGCTATTATTGGCTCTTCTACCTCTGGTTTTAAGCCTTCTCAGCTACAAGAAAATGCCTTAAATCCTCAGCAAATTATGGTGGCCCATCCATTTAATCCAGTGTATTTATTACCCTTGGTAGAGCTTGTGCCTAGCCCTATTAATAACCCAGAAATTATTGAGCAGGCCAAAACCCTATTAACTAGCATAGGTATGAAACCATTACATGTGCGCAAAGAAATTGATGCGCACATTGCTGATCGATTGTTAGAAGCAGTATGGCGTGAAGGTTTGTGGATGATTAAAGATGGCATTGCCACTACTTCTGAAATAGATGATGCCATTCGTTATGGCTTTGGTTTGCGTTGGGCGCAAATGGGGTTGTTTGAAACCTACCGTATCGCTGGTGGTGAAGCGGGTATGGCTCACTTTATTGCCCAGTTTGGGCCTTGTTTAGAGTGGCCATGGACTAAACTAATGGATGTGCCAGAGCTTACAGACGAGCTAATTGCTACGATTGCTCAGCAGTCTGATGAACAATCGGGTCATCACACTATTCGAGAGCTAGAGCGTATTCGTGACAAAAACCTCATAGGCATTATGCGTGTGCAAAAAGATAATAACTGGGGTGTGGGCGAGTTATTAAATCAGCATGATCAGCGCTTAAAACAACTGGGCTAAAGCGACTAGTCCTGGGCCAAGATAAACAAAATCTAGGCCAGTAGTAAGGTACTAATTAGTGCTCTTGCTGGTATGATGGGCTTACACTCCTGTTGTACTGGCTTATTTAATGAACACCATTCTTCCAGTTATCAGTTCTATTTTGTTAGTCATGCTATTGGGTTATGGCCTTTCTAAAAGGTTATTGACGGAACCCGTTTTTTGGCAAGGTATTTCAAAATTATCCTACTGGGTATTATTCCCAGTGTTAATCATTCGTACCTTAGCTAACGCCACCATCAACACTGAATTACTGGTGCCTTTATTGGTCATATTCTCAGTGTCATTGGTGTTGGTTCTTATCTATTGTTTTTGGGCCTCTAGGTTACTGGGCCAAGACGGGCCTTCAGCTGCATCACTTGCTCAAGGTGGTATAAGGCATAATGGTTTCATTGGTCTGGCTGTTTTATTTGATATGTTTGGCTTGCCAGGTCAAGAAGTAGGCGCTTTAATTATTGCAGTGCTTTTGCCGCCCACCAACTTTTTGTCAGTACTTTCTGTGAGTGTGTTGGTGCGTAAAAAACAAGCACATTCGCTGTCTGCTTTAATCACAAAAGAGCTAGTGCGCAACCCCATGCTTATCGCAGTGTCTATCGGCTTGTTGATTAACGTGCTTGATTTTCCTGTACCCCATATACTTGACCAATCCATGGCTTTTTTGAGCCGTGCTGCTTTGCCGATGCTTTTACTTAGTATTGGGGCCAGCCTTAGCATACGTGCTTTAAAAGGCAATTGGCTGGTATTAATGGTGGCACTTAGCTTTAAGCTTTTAGTGTTTCCTGCACTCTTTTTAGCAGGGGCCTTGTGGTTTAACCTTACGCCCTTAGTGACGGTATGTTTGGTGGTGTTTGGGGCTTTGCCAACAGCCGTTTCAGCCTATCCTTTTATTCATCAAATGGGCGGTAATGCCAAACTAATGGCAGATATTATTACCTTGCAGACCTTAGCTAGTTTAATAGGCTTAACTTTTTGGGCAAGCTTAGCGATCCATATTACCGGGTTAGCACTATGATGTTTTCTAAGTCTTACGATTTTATACAAGGAGACTCTCCGTTACTTGTGAGCATGCCTCACTCTGGACTACAGCTTACGCCACAAGTGGCTAACACGTTAGTACCAGAAGCCTTAGCATTGCCAGATACTGATTGGCACATTCCTAAGCTATATGACTTTCTAGGGTCTATGAACGTAAGCGTGCTGCAGGCGAATTATTCACGTTATGTGATCGACCTTAATCGCCCAAAAGATGATAAGCCACTTTATTCAGGTAAAACCACAGGCTTATTTCCACATATTTCGTTTAATGAAAAACCTCTTTTTGTACAAGGCGCACCAGTAGACAAAGCTTATCAACAGGCCTGTATAGAGCAAATTTGGTGGCCATATCATCAGCAGCTAACACAAGAGTTAGCTCGTATTAAACAAAAATTTGGCTATGCCATTTTATTTGATGCCCATTCTGTTAAAGCTCAGGTGCCTATGTTTTTTCAAGGCACCTTGCCAGATTTTAATCTAGGCACAAATGACGGTGCTTCTTGTGCTTCAAAGCTTTTACACGCGGCACAAAAATCCCTTTTAAACAGTGCCTATAGCCAGGTGAGCAATGGGCGCTTTAAAGGGGGGCATATCACCCGTAGTCATGGCCAGCCCATACATCAAATACATGCATTTCAATTGGAGCTATCGCAAGCTACTTACATGCACGATAAAGACATTTATTCATTAGATAGCCACAAATGTGCTGAGGTTATTCCCCAATTAAAAAAATTAATAGAGGCTCTTTTAGCCTGTAATCCAACTCATCAATAAGAGCATTTTTCATGTATCTAAGTAAGTCACAAGTTGACGATTATGAGCGCGATGGCGCTATTGTTATTAAAGGCGTGTTTAAAGACTGGATAGATTGCCTAAGAACAGGTTTTGATAAAGTGTTGTCTTCACCTAGTGAGCATGGACGTGAAAATGTGGCTAAGGGTGATGCTGGGCGCTTTTTTGAAGACTATTGTAATTGGCAGCGCATTGATGAATTTCAACAATGGATTAATCACTCACCTGCAGCTCAAATTGCCGCACAAGCGACCTCTTCAAAACGCATTCAAGTGTTTCATGATCATATTTTAGTGAAAGAGCCAGGCACTGCCAAAGCCACGCCTTGGCATCAAGATATGCCCTATTATTGTGTGTCTGGTGAACAAACAGCTAGTTACTGGATACCCCTTGATAAAGTAACTGCGGCCAACACACTGCAAGTGGTGTTGGGCTCTCATCGCTGGCCTAAGTTGGTGCGGCCAACGCGGTGGTCTAGTAATAAGCCTTGGTATAGTAATGATGCTGATTATATGGACATGCCAGACATTGATGAGTCGCAAAATATCTTGATTCCCGAATTAGAGCTGGGTGATTGCGTGCTGTTTAACTTTAAAACAGTGCACGGTGCGCCAGGTAACGCATTAACTAGCCGCAGACGCGCTTTTTCTACGCGCTTTATGGGTGATGATGTACGTTATGCTAATAGAGGTGGCCCAACATCGCCGCCATTTGATGGTTTAATCCAAGCTGATGGTGATAAAATGCCATTAGATTGGTTTCCAGAGGTGTATAGCAATGACAAATAGGGCAACAGGCGGCTGTTTATGCGGCGCGGTTAAATATCAAGTCACAGGTGTGTTGCGCCCAGTGGTTGCGTGTCACTGTACGCAATGTCAAAAAACAAGTGGTCATCATGTGGCAGCTACCAGTGCGCCACGTGAAAATATAGCTCTGTTAGAGGAGCAAGGCCTTAAATGGTATTTCTCTTCTAAGGGTATTCGACGTGGTTTTTGTCAGCAATGTGGTGGAAATTTATTTTGGGATCATACGGATAAATCCACTGTTTCTATCTTTGCTGGCACTTTAGATCAGCCCAGTAAATTAAAGCTAGTAGAGCATATTTATGTGGAAGACAAAGCTGACTATTATGAAATAACCGATGGTCTCCCTCAGCGTGTAGGCTTTCAAATTAGTGGCGGTGCTGACCATGGCGAATAAATGCCCCCAGTGCGACTTTAAGATCACCTCACGTAATCAACTGTGTGAAGATTACAAAGCCCCAGACAAGGCCTATGGGTGCCCAGCGTGTGGCACCTTTTATATTTTGCCAAGAACCGCTGCGCCTACTTGGAAACAATGGCTTTTGTATTTAACATTAGGGTTTACTGGCGGTTTAATTTCTAGTTTAGTGCAGCTAAATGGCCATAGTCGATGGTGGTTTTGGGGCTATGTGTTATCGATTGGTGTGGGTGTTATTGTGTTTTACATCAAATCAAAATCGGTAGTGTTAGAGCCTTCAGGCTATCGAGTTACACCAGATAATGACTGATTTTATTGTTCCTTTTTGTGAGCAAAAAGTGACTATTATTTATGCAGATGAAGATATTTTAGTGGTGGATAAGCCCAGTGGTCTGTTATCTGTGCCAGGCAAACACCCGCTTAATAAAGACTGCTTAATTACACGAGTACAACAACAATATAGTGACGCTTTTATTGTGCATCGCTTAGACATGGACACGTCTGGCATCATGATATTGGCTCGCGGTAAGGCCAATTTATCGGCCTTAAGTCGCCAGTTTCAAGAACGAGAAACGCATAAAGAATATTTGGCATGGGTGTATGGGCTGCTAAAAGAAGACGCTGGTGAAATTGATTTACCACTTATATGTGACTGGCCTAACAGGCCTAAACAAATGGTAGATCATGAATTGGGTAAGCCTTCATTAACTCGTTTTGAGGTGCTTGAAAGACAAGCTGCCACATTACAAACAAAGGTGTTGTTAAAGCCTGTCACTGGGCGCTCTCACCAACTAAGAGTGCATATGGCGCAGATAGGCCACCCTATAAGTGGCTGTGATTTTTATGCTCATCCCCAAGCTCTACAACAGGCCAAACGCTTGCAGTTACATGCTTGGAAGCTAAGTTTCATTCATCCAACCACTGGGCTTTTGATGACGCAAACAGCTCCAGCCGTATTTTAGCCTAAACTTGAGTTAGGGCCAGTACGTCATTCCACATTTGCTCATCTAGCTCTACGCTACTTAGCAACACTTTATTAGTGCCGGGAAGTCGCGCTCCAGCTTGGCTGGTGATGGCTTCTGAAATAGTGTCTAGCTTGTCCCAAAATAGATCTCCAGCAACGTTGGTTGGGTCAATAATGATATAACATTGGCCTAAGTCATGAGGGTTGCCTTCAGTGGCTTTTAGAGGATCTAGCTGTGTGCTGGTGCTGCCACCAGTAAAGGCTGCTGCGAGAATTTCTGCCATTAGACCAAACCCATAGCCTTTATAACCACCAGAGGACACCAGTGACCCGCCCTTTAATACAGCGTTAGGGTCTTGAGTAGGGTTGCCTTCACTATCAACGCCCCAGCCTAAGGGGATTTGCTCGCCCGCAGTGGCTGCCATATTGATTTTGCCAATGGCAATGGCGCTTGTAGATTGATCAAATTGCATGGCTAAACCACCCTTGCCATCAGGCACTGACATGGCAATAGGGTTAGTGCCAAGCACAGCTTTAGTGCCTCCTGGAGGCGATACACAAGACTTTGCGTTAGTCATGCCAATAGCGATGTAGCCCGCACGAGCAATCTGTTCTGTGAAGTAACCCATGGAGGTGCAGGTATGAGAGTGGCAGATAGCTAAAGTGGCGACGCCGTTAGTTTTTGCAGCTAAAAGTGCTGTGTCTAAACCGCGAGAAAAAGCAGCCTGTGCAAAACCTAGCTTGGCATCTACCATCACACTAGCAGGTTTGGGTTGGTGCACTTGTGGCTCTACATCACCTTTTACACGACCTGATAATAGCTGGCTACAGTAGCTTTGTAGGTAAAATAGGCCACAAATTTTGTTGCTATGAGCCTCTGCCACACGCACAGCCTGAGCCACACAGCTGGCAATCCAAGGTTTTGCACCGTGGGCTTCTAAAGCTTTTGCAGTGGTGGCTTCAATAGTATCTAAGTCAACGTGAATAGTGGCCATAAGGGTTTCAGCTATAAAATGATTTGAGTACTGATTTTATGTTGCTTTACCTACATGGGTAAAGTAAAAATGTGTATTCCCTAGTTTTAGAAATACTTATGGCGTTAATAGACTCAAGATTTCATGTTGCTATCAGGCCTTTTTTGGCCACAGATAGTGAGCGAGTACAAGCTTTGGTAAGTAATGAAGCAGTAGCGCGGATGGCAAGCAATATCCCTTACCCCTACCCTAAAGATGGCGCTAAAACCTGGATAGCCTCTCATGGCGCGCAGCACCGCGGCGGCACTGCTATTATTAGAGCCATTGTTAGTTTGGCAACTAATCAGTGCGTTGGTGCCATCAGCATAGATCAAATCACTAGGGGCCTAAATGCCAGTGGCAACTTGGGTTATTGGGTGGGAGAGCCTTATTGGAACCAGGGTTTTTGTGCACAAGCGGGCCAATTAATGCTGCAGCTAGCCACAAAAGAATATGCTATGAAACGTGTGGTTGCGGCACATCGTGTAGATAATCTTGCTTCAGGCAAGGTGTTAGAGAAATTAGGTTTTAATGAGCTACAGCCTGAGTATATGACCCATTCTTCAGGGCAGCATTTGTTTCGTTGTTATGAAAAATTGCTTTAGGCAATAAAAAAGGGCCCCTTTTCAGGCACCCTTTTGTTACTAATTTCTACTAGCTAGATGAGCTTACGAACGACGCTCTGGACGACGGTTCGAACGATCATTACCACGCTTAGGACGAGGTGTCTTAGCGCCAGGAGTAAAGTCCTCTGCTGCGCCTTGAGACTGAATGTTTAACGGCTTGTTACGTACACGCACTTTCTTTAGTAACTGTAGCATTTCAGCAGGCATGCCTGCAGGAAGGTCTACTGTTGAGTGATCATCAAACAAGTTAATACGCCCAATGTAAGCGCTGCTAAGGTCTGCTTCGTTAGCGATAGCGCCTACAATATCACCAGGCTTAACCTGATGCTCATGGCCTACTTCTATGCGGAAACGCTCCATAGCGATCGACTCACCACTAAACTCTTCTTGCTTGCGTTCTTTGCGACGTGGACGCTCTTCTTCGTTGAATCCTGGTGTTGTATCACGAGAATCGCGACGCTCAGGCTTGTTGTCTGCCATAGTCAGTGGACGATCTTGCTGAGCCATAAATGCTAGTGCCGCAGCCACTTGCTCTGGAGCAACTTCACGTTCTTTAACAAACGCTTCAACAATGTCGCTGTAAATGCTTAAGTCAGACTGCTCAAGGGCTTTATCAATACTAGCCTTAAACTGGTCAATACGACGCTCTTTAACTTGCTCACGGCTAGGTAAGTCCATTGGAGTGATTGATTTACGAGTGGCTTTTTCGATTGAGCGCAGCATGTTACGTTCACGAGGAGCAACGAACAAAATGGCATTACCAGAACGACCAGCACGGCCAGTACGGCCAATACGGTGAACGTAAGCTTCGGTATCATAAGGAATGTCGTAGTTAATAACGTGACTAACACGAGCTACGTCGATACCACGAGCGGCAACGTCAGTAGCTACTACGATATCAATTTTGCTGCTCTTTAAATGCTCGATCGTGCGTTCACGCAGCTGTTGAGACATGTCACCGTTAATTGCTGAGGCGCGATGGCCACGAGCCTCTAGCTTTTCAGCTAGCTCTACAGTTAGGGTCTTAGTGCGTACAAAAACGATGACGCCGTCAAAATCTTCTGCTTCCAAGATGCGAGTCATCGCGTCTAGCTTACTAGTGCCAACTGCTTTCCAGTAACGCTGAGTCACGCTGTCTACAGTAGCGGTCTTGGCTTCAATCTTAATTTCTTCAGGGTTGTTAAGGTAAGTGTTAGCAACCTTACGAATAACAGCAGGCATAGTGGCGGAAAATAAAGCCACTTGGCGCTCTTTTGGAGTGTGATCCAAAATCCAAGTCACATCGTCAATAAAGCCCATACGCAACATTTCGTCAGCTTCATCTAAAACAACAGTTTTTAGTTTGTCTAGCTTCAAAGTGCCACGACGAAGGTGGTCCATGACACGACCAGGAGTACCCACTACTACGTGTACACCACGTTGCAGCTGACGTAATTGTCCGCTCATGCTACTGCCACCATAAATAGGCAATACATGGAAGCCACGCATGTCACTGGCGTAGTTTTGGAAAGCTTCAGCTACCTGAATAGCTAGTTCACGGGTGGGTGCAAGCACTAACACCTGTGGTGCTTCAATTTTTAAATCGATGTTAGATAATGTAGGTAGTGCAAAGGCAGCAGTTTTACCTGTACCTGTTTGTGCTGTACCTAAAATGTCTCTGCCTTCCAAAATATGTGGAATGGCAGCGGCTTGAATGGGGGATGGTTGTTCGTAGCCAATGCGAGTGATCGCATTAAGTACTGGCGCTGAAAGTGCCAAGTCTGCAAAAGTGGTCATGGTGTAATCCTAAATAAGTAATCTAATGACTTAAATGGACACAAATATCCACAAAGCCCGCGCATAAACAAAGCCACTCTCCCAGATGTAACAAAAAAGCCGAGATAAAATAGGAGTGATTTACGAGGTCTTTCAATGGAGCAGCCACATAAAAATAAGCGTAAATCCACTAAAGCTAATGCATAATCGTAGATAAAAAATACTACTTATCTAGAGCTAAGTCATTAATTTAGAGGGTTTAGCCATATTGTATTAATACTGGCGTATAGAAAGGGTCTCGTGCCCTTTGTTCGGTATACATTGGCCTCAACCTAAGTTTAATATTAAATATTAATAAGGTATGCCAATGCCCGGCACCTGCTGGTGCCTTACCGTGCCACTTTATTTTGAAGTGTGGCCGAGATAACGCGGATGCAAGTGATATTACGCGGCGAATAATACACTGTTTGATAATAACATGCTATTAAAAATCCATATTAATAAAAAAGGGCCCTATTTGGGCCCTTTTTTGATACCTAACCTTGCTCTTATCGAGCTAAGTACTTAGCCCTT
>DKMQ01000017.1:20664-59180 GCA_002470565.1 Oceanospirillaceae bacterium UBA7410
TACCACACCATTATCTACTACCATGGCATAACGCCATGAACGTGGGCCAAAGCCTACGTTGGTCTTGTCTACTAGCATGCCCATTTGGCGGGTAAATTCACCATTGCCATCGGGAATAAATTTAATGTTTTTAACGTCTTGATCAAGCATCCACTTGCGCATTACAAAGGTGTCATTTACAGACAATACATATACTTCGTCTACGCCATGCTGCTTTAGCTCTTCGTATGCGGCTTCAAAACCTGGCACTTGAAAGGTGCTACAAGTAGGTGTGAAAGCACCAGGCAATGAGAAAACAACAACTTTTTTGTTGCCAAAAATCTCATCTGTAGTGACATCTTGCCAACGAAATGGGTTGTCTCCACCAATGCTGGCATCACGTACGCGATATTTAAAAGTAATTTGGGGTACTGTAATTCCTGGGCTCATGTTCCTTGTTCCTTTTGTTGGTACTTATATAGAGTGGTTTCGAAAGCTAAAAGCCACCGATATGTCATTGTGCAGTATCTATTATTATTTGTATAATCGTTATAAATATGTTTTTCAATAGGTATTACCGATAATGTTGAGTTTGAAAGATCTAAGTTATCTTGTTGCATTGGATGAACTGGGCCACTTTGGCAAAGCCGCACAGGCTTGTTATGTAAGCCAGCCTACTTTGAGTGGACAGTTAAAAAAGTTGCAAAATCAGTTGGGCGTAGAGCTTATAGAAAAAGGCTCAAAAAAAGTGATTCTCACCCATGTGGGTAGAGAAATAGCACAGCGTGCCAAAGCCATGGTGTTGCAAGCACATGAGCTGGAAGCCTTCGCAAGGGCTTCCAATAAACCTCTTACTGGGCGCTTAAAATTAGCCATTATTCCGTCTTTGGCACCCTATTTGATGGCCAAAACGGGGGCTTGTGTAAATGCCTTACTGCCAGGGTTAACCATCGAGCTTCATGAATTAGAAACCCATGAGCTTTTACGCCAGCTAAAAAGTGGTGAGATTGATATAGGTATCTTGGTTTTACCACAACCCCAAGCAGGCTTACGACATTTAAGCCTTTGGCAAGAGCCCCTTTGGTTAGGGGTAGGGCATGAGCACCCATGGGCCAAAAAAACCCAAGTCACAAGGGGCCAGCTTGCGGGGGCAGAACTAATACTACTAAAAGAAGGCCATTGTTTAGCAGACCAAGCCCAACAAATGTGCCAACTAAAAAGCCAATCTCAAGCTTTTAGAGGCGCAAGCCTAGAAACCCTAAGATATATGGTATCAGCCGGAAATGGCGCCACTATAGTGCCTCAGCTCAGCATGGATGCTTGGATTAGTCATGGAGAGCAAAATATCACCTATATCCCCATCACATCCCCTAAGCAAGCCCGTGAAATAGGTTTTTTAGCGCGTTCAGGCAGTGCCTATTGGCCCTGTGTAGAGGCTTTACATGGTGCTATGGCAAAGGTATTACCCAAAAATTCAGCAGATACTCAAACCGTGCCTTTGGTTATTTAAGCGGTTATGTAAGACGTTATTGGATTAGCTGTTGATAGGAACTGGTTTAGCCAGCCCATAGGTAATAAAGGCGGCAAATACCACCAGTAGGGTCGACAATAACAAACAGGCAATAAAACCAAATTGTAAAAACACAAAGCCAGAAAGTACGGTGCCTAATAGCCGGCCACAAGCATTTGCCATGTAGTAAAAACCGACGTCCATAGCCACTTTATCTTTTGTAGACATGGCAAGAATAAGGTAGCTATGAAGGGAAGAGTTAACGGCAAAGACAATACCAAAAACGCCAAGCCCTAAGATTAAAACAACGCTGGCCTGCCATTGCATATACAAACCATAAGCAATAAATACAGGGATCACTGACAGCATGCTTTGCCATTTAAAGGCGCTTTTATGGGCAAGTATAAGAGTGTGTGTGAGGGTTTTTTGATGGGGCTTTTGGGTTAACACAGGAGCCATTATCTGCACCAAACCGTAACCGATCACCCACATGGCTAAAAAGCTACTCACTTGCCAATGCTCCCAAGATAATTGCTGTGCAAGATAAACTGGTAAAGCGACTACAAACCACACATCTCTAGCAGCAAATAAGCACAAACGTGCACCACTTAATCGGTTAATAGCCACGCTCTTAGAGAGCAGCAAAGCGATATTAGGCTTGTGTTTATGGCGGCCTAAGTCGGTCTTTAATAACACCAAACTAAACAGCCAAACAATGCTTAGGCTTGCCACCATGATGAGGATACTACTGGTAAAACCAACACTACCAAGCAAGGCCCCACCCATGAAGAACCCAACACCTTTTAAAGTGTTTTTGGAACCTGTCAATAATGCTACTGCGCGGTATAAACTAGTGCTTTGGTTGCTAGGGACTAGTAATTTAACAGCGCTTTTGGCACTCATTTTGTTGAGGTCTTTAGCGATACCAGAAAGTGCCTGGGCTGCCATTACCCATGCTACAGTGAGCATGTGAGGGCTCACTAACAGCATGCATAAAGCGACTATTTGTAAACCTAAACCAATATTCATGATACGGTTCAGGCCTACCCAGGCACCAAAATAGCCCCCCAATAAATTAGTTACTACGCCAAAGAGTTCGTAAAATAAAAACATTAATGCAATGCTAAAGGCATCGTAGCCCAAGCTATAAAAATGCAGTACCACCAACATGCGTAAGGCGCCATCGGTTAGGGTAAAGGCCCAATAATTACCTGTGACCAAAGCATATTGGGCTAAGCTATTAGAGCTTGAGGGTTGCATTAGTGATCATCAGTGCAGATGTATTTAGCTAGTTGCGCTACGCGGTTTACATAACCCCATTCGTTGTCGTACCACAAATAAAGTTTTACCTGTGTACCATTAACTACCATAGTAGATAAAGCATCCACGATGCACGAACGCGGGTCTGTACGGTAATCAATAGACACTAACGGACGTTTCTCAAAACCCAGAATACCTTTTAATTCGGGAGACTCGGCGGCATTTTCAAATAATGTATTAACCTGCTCTACCGATGTTTCTTGTTGCATTTCAAACACACAATCTGTGAGTGACGCGTTGGCCAAAGGCACACGAACTGCGTGGCCATTAAGTTTGCCTTTTAAGTCTGGGAAAATGTGTGTAATAGCAGTGGCGGAGCCTGTTGTGGTAGGGATTAAACTCATGCCACAGGCCCTAGAGCGGCGCAGATCTTTATGGTGGCTGTCTAATATGGTTTGGGTGTTGGTGACATCGTGAATGGTGGTCATGGACCCATGTAAAATGCCTAGATTTTCGTGTAGCACTTTCACCACTGGGGCCAAGCAATTGGTGGTGCAAGAGGCTGCGGTCACTAGCTGATGTTGTTTGGAGTCATAAAGGTGGTGATTTACTCCCATTACTAGGTCTAATACACCGGGCTGCTTTACGGGAGCCGTCACTAGCACTCGTTTCACACCTTGATCTAAATAAGCTTGTAATAAAGCTTTAGTTTTAACCTTACCACTGGCCTCAATCACAAGGTGGCAGTCACTCCAGTTGGTAGAGGATACCAGGGTGTTTTGAGTATAGGCTATTTCTTTTCCATTTATAAAGATGCTGCCCTCACGAGCATCTATGTCAGCTTCCCATGTGCCGTGCACTGAATCAAATTTAAGTAAATGTGCGGTGGTTTGTGCATCTCCAGCAGGATCATTAAGCTGAATAAATTCAAACTCTGGCCACTGCCATGCGGCACGTAAGGTAAGGCGGCCCATGCGGCCACATCCATTAATTCCTACTTTTATAGTCATAATAAAGCGTTGCAAAGAAATTTGATAAAGGTATTGTACCTGCTTGTGGACATAAATTTAAATTAAGTAAGGTAATACAATGATAAAAGCTGGACTCTATAGGCACTACAAAGGTTTTGAGTATCAAGTGATTGATACAGTGCGCCATTCAGAAACCGAAGAAGAGCTAGTGCTCTATCGAGCACTTTATGGTGAAAAAGGTCTATGGGTAAGGCCTTTGGTTATGTTTACTGAAACGGTGCTAATCGATGGCAAACATGTGCCACGTTTTGCATATGAGGCAGATTAAACCTTAGGCTTACCAAGCAATAGCATTGCCGTCATAGTTAATAAAGCGGCCGCTGTCCTCTAGACTAATACTCCCCAACACATGGCGTAACCCATTAACACTGGTTTGAGTATCAATAGAAGCGCTTGGGCCACCCATATCTGTGCGTACCCAGCCTGGGTGTAGGGCGACAACAGTGATGCCTTGAGCTTTCAAATCTATCGACAAACACTTTACCACTTGGTTTACGGCGCTTTTGGAGGAGCGATAAATGTAAAGACCGTTATTGTCGGCCCCATTCTCAGCAATACTGCCCAAGCGCGAGCTCAATACTGCAAATGTGCCACGTTTGGATACAAGGTTTTTGTGTAACGCTTGTGCCAGCATAAGAGGCGCCACAGTGTTTATATTAAGTACATCCAGCCATATTTTCCTAGACACAGTGCCTAAGGCTTGATCAGTTGCAGTGGGGCCAAATGCACCCGCATTGTTAATAATGAGATCTAAGTCAATGCCACTAAGGGTTTGTTGTAGCGCCAAAATCCCATCGTCTTCTGCAACATCTAAGGGCAATAGTGTAAGTTGATCACAGGCCAATGCCTCAAGATCAGTGCCAGGGTTGTTGCGATAGGTGGCATAAACACGCCAGCCATTACTTAAATATTGTTGTGTAAATTCCAGACCAATACCACGATTGGCACCAGTGATTAATAACTGTTTCATGATGGATGCTCGTTGACCAAAGGGATGCTTTAATCTTAGATCAACAAGCATACTTGAGCAAGATATAGGTACTATGGCGCAGCTTTTAGCTTATGTTTACAACTATTTACCAATGGGGTTAGTGCTATAGCATCAGGATGTTGTACTATGATGTATGTCTATTTATTAATGACTAACATAACCCTTAAGTGTATACATGATTCGAATCCTCATAACCTCACTCGCTCTTTGCTTACTGCTTTTATCAGCAGGCAAAATGTATGCAAGTGTAAATGTGCCAGTATCTAGCGATGCGCATAATGTGATGCATACGCAAGCATGTAATGAGGTGATGACACAGGGGTGTGATGCTATGGGTGGTGACGGTGGTTTTTTTAGCCATTTTCATTGTCACTTAAATATGACATCTATAACCTCCAGTGCTTTTTCTATGGGCCTTGTGGAGTTGTCTTCGCCTAATTCTACTTATCAATTCAGTAGTAAAGTATATATACAAACCCTATCTACCAAACCTCCTCAAGTCACTTAAATTTCCTTCACTTTTGTTGTTGCTGTAAATCATCGCAGCTCATTACAGATTCATTTTAGCTAAAAGAGCATCGTCTCCATTGGCTTAGAGTGGCTGTGCTGAATGTGGGTACTTTACATCTAAGATGTAAATATCACTTTGTTAGCAACATCTATTACTCTTATTAAGTTGGATTTTTGGCGATGTTAAAACCTAAGTTTGTGCCTGCCAGGTGGGTATTAGTCATAGCTGCTGTGGGTATATTATCAGCCTGTAGCGATGAAAAGATTACAGGGCTTAACCTGTCTGCAAGATGGTATAGCCCTGAGCAGTTATCACAGGGCAAGGCGCTATTCGCCAATAACTGTGCCGCCTGCCATGGCGCCTTGGGTGAAGGTGCAAAGGATTGGAAAACTGTAGATAAAAATGGCTTTTTTCCAGCCCCTCCCATTAATGGAAGTGCTCACGCTTGGCATCATTCTCTTGAGGTGTTATTACGCACTGTAAATGTTGGTGGAGCTTCCCTTGGTGGCAGCATGCCGGGGTTTCAGGGGAGCCTAACTGAGTCAGAGCAAAGATCTGTAATCGCTGCATTTCAAGATTATTGGCCTGATGATATTTATCAAAAGTGGCGCGTAATTAATAGCCGATAACTTATTGAAACTGTATTTAAACTAATAATAAACCTCTAATTAGGCATCACAATGAACAATACAATTAAGCTAGTCATTTTATTATTATCAGGTCTGTTCCTGATTAGTCCTGTATCTGCAAATCACAATAACAGCCATGTGGACGTCAAAGTGGGCTCTTTGTCAGCTGCCGCTAGTAAAGGCCAGATAGTATTTAATACCAACTGTGCCTCTTGCCACGGTGTTAATGCCTCTGGAGGCATGGGTGGGCCACCATTAATACACAACATCTATAACCCAGGTCACCATGCCAACCAGTCTTTTATTAATGCCGTGCGCAACGGTGTGCGTCAGCATCACTGGAACTTTGGTGATATGCCTGCTCAGCAGCACGTTGCCTTTGGTGATATGGTGTTTCTATTAAAGTTCATTCGTGAGGTGCAGGAGCAAAATGGTATTAAGACGATTGCACACAAAATGTAAGTCTATTGATGAATAGCACACTTATTCTATCCAAGCAGGGTAGTAAGGAGAATATGAAGATGATTAATATAGCAAAAAACATAGGCACTATGATGATAGCGCTTGGCATGTTGTTTAGTGCTTTAAACGCAAACGCCCACACTGGAGCAACAGGTGTAGTAAAGCAGCGTATGGATGCTATGTCTGGTATGGCTGATGCGATGAAGTCTATGGCATCAGTGGTCAAAGGTAAAAAAGCATTTGACCCAGCGGTGTTTATAGATAATGGCGAGGTTATTCTTTGGCATAGTGAGACGTTAACTACTCTATTTCCAGAAAAATCAATCCAAGGTGACAGTGAAGCCTTGCCTGCCATTTGGCAAAATTGGGATGATTTTGTAAAAATTAATGAGCGCACAAAAAGCGACGCCAAAAAGCTAGTCGAAATGGCGCAACAAGGCTCCAAGTTGCGCCCTCTTACTAAACAATTTGTAAAGCTCAGTGGTGGTTGTAAAGCATGTCATAAAGGCTATCGGAAAAAGAAGTAAATGCTATGAAAAGTTTTAATCAATGGTCTATTACACGCAGGCTACTTTATTCGCTAGCCTCCATTGCTTTTGTGCTTAGCGCATCAGTAGTACTAGCAACACAGCATGGCGAGGCAGTTTCTCGTGGGGAGTATATCTTTCATATTAGTGGATGCGCTTCGTGCCACACTAAGAACCAGTCTTTGGCAGGTGGCGTAGAGCTGGAAACACCTTTTGGTACCTTTATTAGCCCTAATATTAGCCCAGATAATCAGTTTGGTATTGGTGGTTGGACAGATGATGAGTTTGTTAGTGCTATGCGCGATGGCGTGAGCCCTGAGGGTGAACACTATTATCCAGCATTTCCATATACATCATATGCAAATATACCCACACAGGATTTACTAGATCTTAAATCCTATTTGGATGAGCAAGAGCCTATATCTGAACCTACTCAATCTCACCAATTAAGCTTTCCCTTTAACCAGCGAAGGTTATTGGGCATTTGGAAAATGCTCAACACAAGCCCCATGTGGGCTCCAGATGTTAACCAAAGTAAACTTTGGAATAGAGGGAGTTATCTTGTGAATGGTCCAAGTCATTGTGTCCAATGCCATACGCCTAGAAACCTAATAGGAGGTATGCAGGACGCTGGTATGATCGGTAATGAAAATGGCCCTGAAGGAGAAAAGGTGCCGCCGTTATTAGATGTAAATAAATTAGGCTTTGGCCTATGGAATAAAGAGGATATTGAATTTTCTTTGGCCATAGGCATGAAACCTGACGGTGATTTTATGGGAGGAAGTATGAGTCACGTGCTGGAAAACACCACAGGTAAAATGACCGAAGAGGACATAAAGGCCATTGCACACTATCTGTATTCACTCAACAACCCTTAAGTGTTATAGGACTAAAGGGGACTCCCACTACCTTTAAGACCTAGATATGCTAGCGCGTTGAGTGTTTTGTGTGCTTGATGGCATATAATGTGCTACTTAATTAAATGAGTGCAATATTTCAATTATAGAAGCTAACTACCATGACTAATAACAAACAAGACAAAACGACACAGTTAGCCCTATCGGGAGTGACCTGCGCAGGTTGTGTGGGGCGTATTGAAAAAGCCCTTAACCAAGCTCCCAATGTGGTCGCTGCCCAAGTGAACTTTGCCACGCGCACTGCAGACATCAGTGGTGGTGATGTGCAACAGCTGATTCAAGCCGTACAAGATGCAGGTTATAACGCCACATTGATAGAAGATCCTGCATTATCTGAAGAACAGCAAACAAAAGAGTTGCAGCAGCTGTTAAAGACTCGGTCTTGGTATGCCGCTGGTGGCGTAGGTTTGGGTATATGTCTGATGTTTTTTGGCATGGACATTGCTGACCCATTTATATTGCGTGCCGTGGGCTGGCTTACCTTGGCCATGATGATGATGACAGGGGAGCATTTTTATAAAAGTGGTTTTAAAGCCCTTAAAACTGGCCATGCCAATATGGACACCTTGATCGCTATCGGCACCAGCGCTGCTTGGTTGTATTCTATAGTGGCAGTTTATCAGCCAACTATATTTCCAGAAAATGCACGCGGAGTGTATTTTGAAGCAGCCGTTATGATTATTGGTTTAGTTAACTTAGGCCAAGTATTAGAGATGCGTGCACGCCTTAAAACCCAATCTAGCCTCAAAAACTTACTTGGTCTGCGCCCAACACACGCCTATTTGGTGGGCAGTAGTGAGGGGGAAAGTGAAGAGATGGTTAATATACTTCAAGTAAAAGTAGGAGACTTTTTACGTATTAAGCCTGGCGATCGTGTACCTGTGGATGGTGTGGTAACCCAGGGGCAAAGCTATGTTGATGAATCGATGCTCACAGGCGAACCCATGCCGGTGTTAAAAAACATAGGTGATGATTTGGTGTCAGGCACTATTAATGGCCAAGGCAGCGTAATCTATGAAGCCACAAGAGTAGGTGCAGATACAGCGTTAGCGCGCATTGTAGAGATGGTAAGAAAAGCACAAAATAGTAAACCTGCCATTAGTCAGCTAGCAGATAAAGTGGCTGCTATTTTTGTACCAGTGGTGATAGTTATTGCTGTGATAACGGCCCTTTCATGGTACTTTTTTGGCCCCCAGCCTGCCCTTACATACAGTTTTGTAACCGCTATATCAGTGCTTATTATAGCTTGCCCATGCGCATTAGGTTTAGCCACGCCTATTTCGGTGATGATCGGTATCGGCAAAGCTGCACAAATGGGCGTATTAGTGCGCAATGCACAATCACTGCAACAAGCCAGTAATATAGATTGGGTGGTGTTGGATAAAACTGGAACCATTACTCAAGGGCACCCTAGTGTTGAAGACTTTGCAGTGTTTAATAATGCAGACCCCATGCATACATTGGAACTTGCTCAAGCTATAGAGCAAGCATCACAGCACCCTATTGCAAAGTCGATAGTGACCTATTGTCACAGTGTCTTGCCGGACGCTTCAGGCTCTTTAGCACCTAAGGTGGAAAGTTTCGTTTCTGTTTCTGGTCTAGGAGTGGAGGGGGTGATGGAGATGGAAGGCATGAAAAATGGTGAGTTCACTATGGGTAATGTGAAACTCATGGACACTAAAAATGTAGACCTTGGTGCTGCAAAAGAGTGGTTAGCGATACAACAAAGTAAAGGTAGGAGTTTGGTATTAGTTGCTCATCAAGGGGCACTAATAGGTGGATTTGGGCTTGAAGATGCCGTGCAGCCAGATAGTGCCGATGCTATAAAACGACTTAAATCACAGGGCATCAAAGTCATGATGCTAACAGGCGACAACCAAGCTACAGCAGTGCGTGTGGCTGGTTTAGTGGGTGTGGATGATTATGCTGCGCACTTGATGCCACAAGATAAGCTTAACCATATAAAACACCTACAAGAGCAAGGCAATGTGGTGGCTATGGTGGGTGATGGTATTAATGATGCCCCTGCTTTAAGCCAAGCTAATGTAAGCTTTGCTATGGGGCAAGGCACTGATGTGGCGATTGAAAGTGCGGATTTATGTTTACTTAATAGCTCGTTACATGGGGTGGCAGATGCCATCGAATTAAGCCATGCTACTTTACGTAACATTAAACAAAACCTATGGGGAGCGTTCACTTATAACAGCTTAGGTATCCCCATCGCTGCAGGTGTATTATTTCCTTTCACTGGGGTATTACTTAGCCCCATGCTTGCAGCTTTGGCGATGTCTTTATCTTCGGTGACGGTAGTGACTAATGCTAATCGCTTGCGTTTGTTTAAGCCTAGCCTGCGCAAATAGTTAGGCTATTTGCGGCTTTGGCTGGCTGCGGCTAGCGCCAATGGCTTGTATCAAAACGCCTAGCATAATGATACTACCACCTATTAACGTCCAATAGCCTGGGTGTTCATTAAACAAAAACCAAACCCAAATAGGGCTTAAAATCACTTCTAGCATAGTGAGTAAGGTCAGCTCTGCTGCAGGCACGTGTTTTGAACCTGCAATAAACAACACCATGGCTAGGCCCATTTGGAAAAAACCTAAAGCCAGACAAATGGCAAGGTCTGCCCAGCTTATGGCGAAGTCATCAATTGCATAGCTGGCTACTAGCATGGAAAAAATACCTGCTATTAATGCAGCAGGTAACATATCTCCACTTTTGCCTCGGCGCATAATTACGGTGAATGCGGCATAACAAACGGCCATCATCAAAGCAAAGCCCATACCGATAATGCCATCGCCACTTAAGGCATTACCTACCATTACACTTACCCCAACACTGGTTAGTGCAATAGCTGCCCAAGTGCGCTTTTTGACCCGCTCACCCAAAATAATCCAGCCAAGTAAAGCCGCAATAAAAGGCGCAGAGCTCAGTAAAAAGGTGACATTGGCTACGCTGGTGTGTAGTAGGGCAAAAATGTTTCCAAAAAATGAAGCGCCCATAAACAAGCCAGCCAATATACTAAGCTTATTGGTGCGCTTTAATGGCGTGATTAGATCACCTTTACTGCGCCATGCCATCACCATCAGTATAGTAATGACTAAGCCAACAGAGCGGAAAAATACAATATGCCAGCCGGTGGCACTATCTATATAGCGCACACCAATGCCAGCAGTACTCCACAATAGACCACACATAATCACCATAATGGCGCCGTTACGATATAACAACCTAGTAGAGCTTGTGTTAGGTGATGAGTAGTTTGGTTGCGCCCTCATGGGTTTGCCTGTGACCAAGCGGCGTATATTGGAGTTGGCCAAAGGCTTTGAGTCCAAGCCAAAGTGGCCATAATTTCTGCTTCACTAAGGGTGTCTTTCCAAGCTGGCATAAGCCCACGACCGTGCACAACAGTTTGAGTTAAATCTGCTAACGAATGGTGCCAAGCATGTCCAGTGCCATTGAGTGGCGGTGCTGGGCGAACTCCTAAAGCATTAGGCTGTGTCCAGTTATTAGCCCCTTGCCCTTTTGCGCCATGACAAGCGGCACAATGGTCTGCAAATAAAGCCTGGCCTTGGTTTACTTGGCCTTGGGTGTACCACTTGTCAAGGTCAAAATGAGAACTGCTTTGCTTGGCTAAATAGGCATAAGTGCCAAACACCGCAACCACGGCCAAACAAGCGATTAATAATAAATTTTGAGTTCTACTCATGGGCTAGTGCCTACTGTTCAAATCATATGGCCGCACTATATACTAAGCGGCTGATTAAGGTCTATGCTAGTGCATTGACTCATTGTTCTAAGTAGGGAATTATTTTATAATTTTGCACTCTTAGACATTGTCCTATTTACACTTGGCCCCTTAAATGGCAAACGTAGCATCGCTGTTAACTCTTGTTAAATTAGTTCTTCGCTTTTTGATCAGTGGCGGCATTGCTACTGCAGTGCATTGGGGTGTGTTTTGGGGCTTACTCACCTTGCAAATAGAAGCTGTTTTGGCCTCTAGTATCGGTGCTTTTTTAGGCGCTATTGTGAATTATTTTTTACAATACTTTTTCACCTTTAAAACCAAGCGACAGCATAAAAAAGCACTATTGGCATACATGCCTGCGGTGTTGATTAGTTGGCTGTTGAACTTGGGATTGTTCTACAGTCTCTATGGTGGGTTATTTTCAGATCCATTAATTGCACAAGTAGTGACCACAGGGGTGGTTATGGTGGTTAATTTCTTGTTATATAAAAAGGTTGTATTTCGTGCAAAATAACACAACTAACCAAACCTTTGACGCGGGTCAAAGTGCTGCCACACCAATTATTTCACTGATCATTCCTGTATATAATGAAATAGACGTATTGCCGCTATTATTTGAGCGAGTAAGAAAGGTGATGCAGCAGGTTAATTTGCCCTATGAAATGGTCATGGTAGATGATGGTAGTAAAGATGCTAGCTCCCAGTACCTTATCGAACAGGCGCAAAATGATGAATGTGTAAAAGCTTTGATTTTGTCCCGTAATTTTGGCAAAGAAGCGGCGCTTTCTGCAGGTTTAGAGCATGCCTGTGGTGAGGCTATTATTGTGTTGGATGCTGATTTACAAAATCCACCAGAACTTATTCCAGACATGTTGCAAAAGTGGCGTGATGGGGCAGACATTGTCGCCATGAAAAGGCGCAGTAGGCAAGGCGAGTCGCGTGCTAAACAGCTAGGCTCATATTTTTATTACCGTATTATGAATCGTATCACCGGGCCCATGCGCATCCCAGAAGATACGGGTGATTTTCGTCTCATGAGTCGCAGGTCTTTAGATTCGCTTAACCGCTTACCCGAGCGCAACCGTTACATGAAGGGCCTATTTGCATGGGTAGGCTACCCTACCCACGTGATGGAGTACGATGTGGCAGATCGTGCAGCGGGGCAAACCAAGTGGAATTATTTCAATTTGTTTGGCCTGGCGTTTGAAGGCATTACCTCATTCTCTATAGCGCCACTGCGTGCGATGGTCATTTTGGGGTTAATAACCGCTTTATTAGGTGGCATATTTGGTTTTTGGATTGTGTTTAAAACCCTCGCGTTTGGTAATGACTTAGATGGCTATCCTTCTATTATTGCCATGATTACTTTTTTAGGGGGTGTGCAGTTACTCTCTATAGGTGTGTTGGGTGAGTATGTAGGTAAAACCTATTTTGAGGCCAAACAGCGGCCACTATTTATTATTCAAGACGTGGTGCAAAAGATAGTGAAAAAATCTAGCAATACAAGCGCTACACCAACAAAAGGAACACCAGTTAATGTTACAACGGACTAATCTTATTTGGTTATTAGGCACTTTGTTATTAGTGCGGATAATAGCCATGGTAGTGGTGCCATTGGCTGATACTACAGAGCCAAGGTATGCCGAAATTGCCCGTTTAATGTTAACAACCAATGATTGGATTACCCCATGGTTTGAACCAGATGTACCTTTTTGGGGCAAACCGCCACTGTCTTTTTGGGCTCAAGCACTTTCATTTAAATTGTTTGGCATCAACGAATTTGCGGGTCGCTTGCCGGCTTTGTTGGCTTTTATTGCTACAGCTTGGATGCTTTGGCGTATGGCGGTATCTGCAGTTAGTGCTCAGGTCGCTGCTGCAACTGTCGTGGTGTATAGCAGCATGTTGCTTACCTTTTTAGCAGCGGGCACTGTGATGACTGACCCATATCTAGCTTTGGGCACCACGTGGGCTATGGTAGCGTTTTATTTGGCACCCAAAGAAAATGTTTGGTATTGGCGCTATGGGGTGTTTATCGGTTTAGGTATCGGTTTGCTAGCCAAAGGCCCTTTGGCAATCGTTATCGCTGGTGCCCCCATAGGTCTTTGGGTGCTATTTCAAGGCAAACTCATGCATTACCTACGCACAATGCCGTGGATAAGAGGCACCTTGCTTACTTTACTCATAGCTTTGCCATGGTACATATTAGCCGAGCTTAAAACCCCAGGCTTTATCAACTACTTTATTGTAGGTGAGCACTTCATGCGGTTTGTAGATCCAGGCTGGATGGGTGACCTGTATGGTCATGCTCACAAAGAAGCAAAAGGCATGATCTGGCTTCATTGGCTGGCAGGGTCTACCCCATGGGGACCTTTGGCGTTATTGCTATTGGTAGGCCATATGTTAACAGCGAGCTTACGCAAAACGGTGTGGCATGCGCTGAAACAGCCTGTGGTTATTTATGCGTTATTATGGGCTTTAGTAACGCCTGTGTTCTTCACCGCTGCGGGGAATGTCATCTGGACTTATGTACTGCCTTCTATGCCAGCTTTTGCACTACTTATGGGCTGGGCTATGGTGAAACTTAACAATGGTCAAAAATGGCGCAAGCTTGGGTTTATCTTTGTAATGTGGTTTATGCCCATAGCAGGGCTCATATTTAGTGCATTTATTGCTAACAACAATAACTTGATGAAAACTGAAAAAACGATTGCTGAATACGTGGCTCAACAGCCTCAAATTGGTGATAACTCCAATTGGTCCAGGCTTTATTATCTTGCTCCAAAATTAGAGTTTTCTGCACGTTTTTATAGCCATGATAAAGCTAAACCAGTGAAAATGGGACAGCTGGAAAACTTAGTAATGCAGCAACAAGGTGTGTTTTTGGCAGTGCCTACTGACCAATGGGAAACTACAGTAGCCCACTTTGGTGCTAGATTAGAACCCCGTATAGAAAACATGCGTTTCAAATTGGCTTTCTTAAAGCCTTAGCCATATCTTACAGCATGAGTAGGGCCTCTTTAGGCTCTCAAGAAATGAGTGACAGCGCTAAATACTACCCACATCGTGGTGTTTAGTTAGTAGGTAATGGTGCATTTGAGATGACCTCAAATGTAGGCCAAAACGACGCGGGAGCAAGAGACTTTTTAGTATCAAACTGGCCTACATTGTTTTGATCAATCATCAAAATGTGTGGGCTAAGGTGAGGCTCGTTAAGGGTGCCTTCAAGGATTCTAACTGCTTGGTCAACGGCTAGTTTACCTTGTAGTACTGGCGAATCAGTGGGTGCTGCTAAAATATGGCCACGTTTAATGCCGCGAAATACATTGTGGGTGAAGTAGGTTGATACGATGTCAATTTTGCCGCGTAAGTTACGGCTCAATAGTTCGCTCACTGCTGCATCTGCGGTAAGTGCTGTGCCTACAATGTAGTCAAAGTCGCTAGTCTCCTCGAAAACCTCTTGTAATAAGTTACGCTGGATTTCTTTGCCAGTGTCTCCCCACTTTACGGCCACTACACTTACACCAGAACCCGCTATTGCCTCATTAAAACCCGCATCGATAAATTGCACCCAACCTGATTCTATAGGGCCTGGAAACCACGCCACCTTAGCTTCATTTTCGCCTTTGGTAGGGTGGCGTTTGGCAAGGTATTGGCCTACTTTTTGTCCCATGCTATACCAAGACACGCCCGCCTTAGCGCTCACCCCAACGTTTTCAATATCGTTTACAGCAGCAATAACAGGAGTAGTTTCAGCGATTTTGCGAATGCTGGGAGATAGTCCGTTATAAGACACAGTGCCTACGATAATAGCGTCGCTACCTACCTCTGTACAATGCTTAAGCTGGGCAATTTGAGTGGCCAATTGAGGGTATCCACCGGCTTCAAGAACCGTCATGTTTATACCTAGTCGTTTCACTTCTTCCACCATGCCGTAGTTAACACTCAGCCAGTAAGGATCTTTAAGGTGAGGGTAAGTTACACACAAATGCCAGACTTGGCTTGCGCTCTTTATGGGCTGGTATTGTAATAATCGTTGTTTGCCTTCGTAGCTAAACGGGGGATCCCAAGCCACAATGCTCCAAGCTGCATGAACACTAGAGCTTACTACTAGGTATAAAAACAAACTGAAATACTGCGTGAAACGAAAAATCATAGTGCCAACTATCTTAGGTTATACATTAAAGGCTTAAAAGCGGCTGTGGTAGAGTCACGGTTGTGGTATTTTACGATTACGCTAGTCTACCTTCTGAGTGCCTATGGTTGTCAACCTTGGTGTCGGCAGTAAATTACTGTTGGCCATGACCCTAACTATTAGTTTGTTATTAGTTGCTGCCGTTATTGGCTGGCAGGGTTATGAGCGGGTGGCGAGTAAACAAAACTCGGTCATTGATGAAGCTATACCTAGCATCATCGTTGCTCATAGCTTAACTGAGATCAATGCCAGTTTAGCTACTGCCGCTCCTGCACTACTGGGTGTCACTAACGAACCTGAACGCAAAAAGATCACAGCCACCATTGAGTATCAACTCCAGCAATTAAATGACTCGTCTACTTGGCTTGGCGGCGCCAGCGACTACCCGTTTGAAAGCCTAGCTTTGCAAAGTATGAGCGTTAATATTAGTAATAACCTAGTGCGGCAAATTAGCTTGGTTAAACAACGCTTGGCCTATTTACAAAAAGCGAACCAGTTACAAAAGATAACCTTGCTTGCGATGACTAAGATTCATGATATTAGCACCTCTTTAGTGGCCAACGCTAACACCATGACTACAGCTGTAGCTTCTAGTTTGTATGATCTGGCAGATGCCAATGCAGGCGCTGCTGGCAACGATGGGCAAGATGCTTTGTATGTGGCTTTTGATCGGCTCATTGAAGTGGACTTGGACCACATGGACCGGATGTATGAGCTGCGCCAACGCTCTGCAAGCCTCATGGGTTTGCTCTCATTACTGCCTAAGCAAACCACACTGTCTGCACTATATAAGCTTGAGCAAGATATCCAGCTCAATATGGCCGTGCTTAAGCGCCGAGTTGCAGAGGTGAATGATCCAGGTCGTCGTCAACAAGGATTAGATTTATTGTTAGTGGTGGAAACTAATACTAGCCAAGATACGCTAAACAATTTGTTTTCATTACAAAAAAGTAGCATCAACGTGCTCACTCAATTGGTGGCCTTAAGTAACACCAATGTTAAGTTAACCAAAGCATTTAATGACCAAGCTGATAGTGCCAGTCGGGCTGCAGGTAAAAAAGTGCAAAAGGCCACTAATGAAGCGCGAACTGCAGTAGCTAATGGACGTAATATATTGTTGATGGCGTGTTTGACGTTAGCTGTAGTTGCGATTGGCGTATTGTGGTTTTATGTCAAACGTAATGTGTTTCGGCGTCTGACTCAGTTAAATCAAGCCTTCTTGGCAGTGGCTCAAGGAAATTTTGATTATCAATTAAAAATTAGTGGATCTGATGAGTTAGGGCGGCTTGCTAAAACGGTTCAAGTGTTTAAAGAAAATGCGCTGGCGCGCCAGCAATTAGAACAGCAACAAGAGGCTGTAGAACTGCGATTAAGGAACTATCAGTCCGAACTGCAGCAAGAGATTGGTATGCGCACTTCCCAGCTCCAGCAGCTAAACCAGGAGCTGCTGGTCACCGCCGGAAAGCATGAAGCTGCACGCACAGAAGCTGAACGAGCAAACCAAGCTAAAACTGCATTTTTGGCGACTATGAGTCATGAGGTTAGAACTCCTTTAAGTGGCGTATTAGGCACCTTACGCTTATTACAGAAAACACAATTAGATCAACAACAGGTAAAATATATTGACCTAAGCCAAGCTGCTGCCGAGGCTTTGCTTGGCATTTTGAATGGCATTTTAGATTATGCCAAAGTAGAGCAAGGTCAAATTCAGGTGGAAAACTTGCCCTACCAGTTAGCCACAGTTGAAGCTAATATGATGGCCTTAATGGCAGGTTCTGCAGCAGATAAAGGTCTAAAATTTGACGTTCATATTGCGCCACAACTTCAACATAAAACTCTTGTGGGTGACCAAGGCAAGGTACAACAAATACTATTCAACTTGTTGGGTAATGCTATTAAGTTCACTTCTGTAGGCCATATCGAGTTACATATAAGCTTAGTTGATGAAAACCTGTCAAACATGCGGTTAAAATTCGAGGTCAAAGATACCGGGTTAGGCATACCCGAAGGGTTGCATTTAACGCTGTTTAAGCCGTTTACACAATATGATGCCTCAACCTCTAGACGGTTTGGCGGCACAGGGCTGGGTTTATCTATTTGTAAAACCTTAGTAGAAGCAATGGGAGGCAATATAGGTATCAGTAACCGTATTGAAAATGATGTTAAACAAGGTGCATTGGTTTGGTTTGAGCTGCCTTTTTGGAGCGACTCAGAATTGTTGGGCTTAGTGCCTAACATTGAGGAAAGTAAGCCCGTTGTGAAAAGTATGGATATTTTGTTGGTAGAGGACAATGATATTGGACGCATAGTGGTTGAAGGTTACTTATGCCATGAAGGGCACAAAGTAACATTGGCCAAAAGTGGATTTGAAGCGGTGGCACTAGCAGATAAAACCTTTGACCTTATTTTGATGGATATCAGTATGCCAGGCATGGATGGTGTTGAGGCGACACTGCGAATGCATCAAGTGCATAAACGCCTAGGCGTAACCATTCCAATTATTGCGATGTCGGCGCATATTTTTCCTCAAGAAGTGGATTCATATCTAAACTCTGGTATGGACGGTTTTGTTGGTAAGCCGATAGATCCAGAAAGGCTAAATGAAATACTACTAGGGGTAAGTCAAGCGCAACAAAGGTTGGTGTCCATGCCTAATGAAGTGAAAGATAAGTTGATTAATGAAAAGCTACTCCATGACGATCTAAACGTATTAGGTAAACTCTGTATGTTAAAAATGGTCAGCCTTTTCATGGAATCGTGCACTTATAACCTTGCCGCTATAGGTAAAGCAAGGCAGCATGAAGATTGGGTGAAACTCAGCGATTTGGCTCATAACTTTAAAAATGCGGCTGGTAGTTTAGGGCTTGAGAGGTTATACCAACTGGTGAACCAGCTGGAAAATCAAGCCAAACACGCCCAACCTACAAGTACGGATCTCATTTTAGAAGATCTACCTGAGCTTGTAAGAATTTCAAAAAAGGCGATAAATAATTGGAGCGCTGCCCACCTAGACTAGTAAGCACTACTCATCTAGACCACTAAAGAGGTAACCTTCGCCATGCACCGTAGTGAACAACACAGGGTGTTTGTAGTCTCGTTCCATTTTGCGCCTCAAGCGCATAATTAACACATCAATAGTGCGGTCATTTGGATCCCAACTGCGATGGGTTACCTGTGATAACAAACGATCACGATTTAGCACTTGGCCTGGATGGGTCATAAATACGAGTAAAAGCTCAAACTCAGCCCTGGTCAATTTTATCTCTTGTTTGTCACGCCCTAATAGATGGCGGCGAGATGCGTCTAACAATAACCCATCAAATGGATAAATAGATTTGTGCTGTATGGGTGTTTCACTATGTTCGTGAATGCGTCGTAACAGGTTAGTTACCCGTGCAAGCAATTCCCGGGGGTTAAATGGCTTAGTAACATAATCATCAGCGCCTATCTCCAACCCTACAATACGGTCAATGTCATCCGTTTTTCCAGTAACTAACACAATGCCCATTTTGCTTTTAGCCCTTACTTCTCGGGCTAATAATAAGCCACTTTCATCAGGCAAATTGATGTCTAATAAAAGCATGCTTATGTCTTCTTGATTGATGACAATACGCATTTCTCTAGCGCAGCTTACCGCGGACACTCGATAACCCTCAGACTCAAAGTAGCCTGCAAGTTTGGTGCGGGTAATGGCTTCATCTTCTACTATGAGAATATGATGAGTCTTCATAAAAGCTACTCTTATTATTATCTAAAGGCAGTATAGCAGTAGAGTTGAGCATAAAAAAGGCACTGTTTTACACTAGGCTCATTATAAGAAATAGTGCGTATATTATTGTCGCTTAGCGTCAGTGAGTGGTCACATTTTACAATTTAAAAACGTAAGAATAGATTTTACTAAACAAAATAAGTAACATCAAAACTTAAGCGATAAAAGGAAAAACATGAATATAGCAATACTTACCTTCGAAGGGTTTAACGAACTAGATTCGTTTATAGCTGCAGGCATACTAAATAGAATGAAAAGCAATGGATGGAATGTCCAAATTACATGCCCTTCAGATACGGTCACTTCAATGAATGGAGTAACAATAAAAGCGCAGCAACCTTTGGAATTTGCAAATACAGCCGACGTTGTGGTTTTTGGTAGTGGTGTTTATACACGTGATATTGCTCAAGATAATAAAATATTAGATAGGTTGAAGCTTGATCCATCTAAACAACTAATATGTGCTCAATGTTCAGGTGCATTACTTCTATCCGTATTAGGTCTATTAAACAATTTACCCGCTTGTACGGATTTAACAACCAAGCCATGGGTTATTGAGTCAGGAGTTGAAGTGTTAAACCAACCATTTTTTGCGAAAAACAATATCGCAACGGCTGGTGGTTGTATGTCATCTTCGTATTTAGCAACATGGATAATTGCGAAATTAGCAGGTAATGAATCAGCTGAATCAGCCATTCATTATGTGGCTCCAGTAGGTGAGAAAGAGTCTGCTGTAGCACATAGTATGTCTGTGGTTTCCCCTTTTATTGAATAAAATAAAGACAATGGAATCTAGGTTGAATAATTTGATGGCTATGAATAATGCTAAACATTACGGGTTTTGGGCACAAAAAAGCCAGGCAAAACCCGGCTTTTTTGTCGTTTAAGTTAAAACTCTATTAATTTAAACCTAGCGCCAGCTTTCTTTGGTTGGCCCACGTACGTAATATTTGATCGATGGCTAGGCCAATGCAGGCCACACATACACCAAGGATTAAGCCGTTACCAACACCATTTCTGTCAGACAAAGACCCTAGTATCAATTGGCCAAGGTCATCGGTACCGATCATTGCGCCGATAATGACCATAGACAAGGCGAAAACCACGGTTTGATTAATACCTAAGGCAATGTGAGGGAATGACATGGGTAGCTCAATAGTTAACCAACGTTGTGCTCGATTCACTCCTGCCATTGTGCCTGCGTCTTGTAACGTTTGGGGCACACTTAATAGGCCTTCTACCGTATAGCGAAGGGCGGGAATTGACGCGTACACAATAATTGCGATGACTACTGCGGTGTCGGTGATACCGAACAGCATCATTACTGGAATTAAATAAATAAACGATGGGAAGGTCTGAAAGGTATCACAGTAGGTTAAAATAAAGCGCGTCGATTTAGCATTTTGTGCACACAGTGTGCCCAACGTAATACCAATAATGCCTGATACAAGTACAGATACACTCATTAGGTATGCGGTAATCAGTGCCCGATCCCACCATGGAGTGAGAGCGATAAAGAGCAAAAAAGCGCCTACGGTTAAAGCAACACGAATACCACCTACAATAAAACCAACGCCCATTACCAGCGTAAAGGTTGCAATCACTGGCATGCCCAAAAATGCACCTTTAACTTTCATTAATACAGAAATGATTAACCATTCGTTAAACCCTTTTAGGGCGAAGAAAAAAGTGTCCCATATCCAGTCCACGCCCGATTGTAAGAAAATAGCAATGGAAATGCCCTTGTTGTGCGGCACAATATAGAGGTAATTAAAGCCTTCAGGGAAAATGAACTGACCCAGATAAGCTAAGGCTATTCCAATAATGAAAACAGCCAAAAACATGAGAGAGTGTTTGTGTTTCTCCACAAAGGACAAGTCGGTAAAGTAGTCAACTTGGGTATTGGCCCACGCCAGTGATAAACGGTCAAGCACAATGGCAATCAAGACGATACAAATACCTATTTCGGTAGCAGCACCGATTTTAAGGCCGTTAAGCGCGATTAATAAATCAATACCTAACCCTTTTGCACCAATTAACGAGGCTAAAACTACCATAGCCAAACATTGCATGATGACTTGGTTTACACCAATCAATATGTCCCGACGCGCGGTAGGAATCAATACTTTGGTCAATAGCTGAAAGCTTGTACACCCACTCATCATGCCAGATTCGGCCACTTCTGGCCCCAATTTTTTGAGGCCAAGTAAGGTGAGGCGAACCATAGGAGGTGTAGCAAAAATAACTGTTGCAATAGCGCCAGCGTGGTCACCAATGCCAAAAAACACCATCACTGGAATTAAGTAGGAAAAATGTGGAATGATCTGTGCCATGTTAAGCAATGGGTTGAGTATGGTCTCAACCGTCTTACTTTTAAAAGCCCATATGCCAAACATTAAGCCAATAAAAACTGAAGTGGGGGCTGCAATCAATACGAATGACAAGGTTTGCATGGCTGGTTCCCACTGGCCAAACAAGGAAATGTAGGACATTGAAAGCCCTACTAAAAGCGCAAGTCCCCGTCCAGCCAATGCATAGCCTAAGATGGTGGCGCCACCAGCAACTACTGTCCAGGGTAATCCAGGCCATTTAGCCCACGGATTTGCTGTTGCCCAGTCCCAGCTGGAAAAGGTGACGATGGTTTTTACACCACCAAGGATTAGTTCACGGATGAATTCGATCAAAAACAAAATAAAACCAGATAACACGCGCGTAATTTCACGTACCACGGGTTTTTCTTCAAACTCTTCAATGTCTGGGTCATACACATCAATGGGCCACCATTCAAACATGAGGTAACTAATAGAGTCATTAATGTACAATGGAAACCATGAAAGTGCGGCTGGTAAACGCCATAAAAGGTTATTATCAGAAGGTGCAATAAAATGGTTTAAGAGGTAAAAAATCACTAACAGTAAAATAAACTGTAGAGATTTGTACTGCCTAAATAATGTGATCATAAGGCATTTTCGCCTCGATTTTTTTCATTATGGCCAAACAATACATGAACGATCTTGGGGGCGCTAATAGTGCCCACTGTAAGGCCCGCATCATCCACTACGGCAATAGGCAGAGTGGCGTTTAAAATCATTTCAGCCACCGTTTCAATAATGGCACTTTTTAATACAGTGAAGTCGCTCAACGTTTCATTTGGCGTATATGGATCCATGACAGATTCAATTTTAAGCACTTTTTCTCGTGGTACGTCTTCAGTAAATTTACGCACGTATTCAGTGGCTGGATTGAGCACGATGTTGGCGGGTGTATCAAGCTGCTCTATAACACCATCTTTCATAATGGCGATACGATCTGCCAAGCGCAGAGCTTCGTCAAAATCATGGGTGACGAATAAAATAGTTTTGTGCAGTACAGACTGTAAACGCAGAAATTCATCCTGCATTTCTTTTCGAATAAGAGGATCAAGTGCAGAAAATGGTTCATCAAGGAACCAGATGTCTGGTTCAATCGCAAGTGAGCGAGCAATACCAACCCGTTGTTGTTGGCCGCCTGATAATTGGCGGGGATAATAGTCTTCACGACCTGTTAAATCCACTAGCTTTACCATTTCCATGGCGCGATCTATGCTGTCATTTGTGTTCATGCCCTTTACTTGCAGAGGAAAGGCAATGTTTTCTAGTACAGTTTTGTGAGGTAATAAGGCAAAATTTTGGAATACCATGCCCATTTTGTTACGTCTTAGTTCAATTAACTGCTTATTATTCATTTTGAGGATATCTTCACCGTCAATGAATATTTCGCCAGCAGTGGCGTCGGTCAACCTAGAAATACATCTAAGTAGTGTTGATTTTCCAGACCCAGATAGGCCCATAATAATTAGCAGCTCGCCAGAGTGAATGTCAAATGAAGCGTTGTTCACGCCAACAATACATCCAGCTTCTTGAAATTTAGCAGCCTCAACCACACCATTAGCTTTTTTTAACATGCTCGAGGCATTGTCACCAAAAATTTTGTAAACGCTGTTGCAGCGAATGACAGGTTCTTTTGACGATGGTGTTGTATCTTGCAAAGACATAGGCGAGTTCTTTTTTATTGTAGATTGCTAAGGCAGACATCTATGGCCAATAACGGCAGGCCACAATGTCAAAAAAATAACCCCTTAGCTTGGGATCAAGCCAAGGGATTGGGTGCATCAGTTTAAACCAATAGATTAACTACTGAGTCCAACCTGTCCACACACTTTCGTTGTCTGCAAGCCATTTAGCTGCAGCATCTTCGTGGCTCATTCCATCTACGTCAACCAAAGCGGCCATTGAACCAATTTGTCCTGTATTGAACGAAACCTTGCTGTAGGCTGTGTACGCAGCAGGATGGCTCTTAGGGAACTTATAGCTAGCCGCTTTCTTCAACCAACCTTTTGGTGAACCACAGCTTCCGTCACCACCGTCTGCAACACGACAACCGTCAGTGTACTCTGGAAATTCGATGAAGGTAAAGCCTTCAGCATCGGTGAAGTTTGGTGTCCAGTTAAAGATAATAGTAGGACGACCTTCCTTCTTCGCTGCGGCTAGCTCTGCCCAAAGTGAAGAAGCGCCGCCGGCAAACTTAACTGTGTAGTCATCAGCTAAACCAAGTGCTTCGATACGTTCTGGCATTAGGTTACCGTGCCAGCTCTGTGGACCTTCTAACCAACGACCTTTGCCATCTGAATCAACTGTAGTAAATACATCCTTACAGTTTTTAAGCGCTTCCCAGTTAGGTAGTCCAGGACATAGATTTTGGTCAATTACCCAAGTTGGCACGCCCATTTCTTCTAGGGTTAATGCAGAGTGAGTTCCCGCATCGATCAAGCCACCTTTAGCCATTGCGTTGTAGAATGAGCCTCCAAAACTTGACTGCCACACTTCGTGTGAGATGGTAACGTCGCCATTACGAATAGATTCATATACCGCTTGGCTATCTGCTGGAACATATTCAACGTTGTTGCCCATGCTTTCAAATATGCCACCAATAACGTGGGCCATAACCACTTGGCTGGACCAGTTGTGGATAGGAATAACGATAGGCTTGGTGCTATCTGCTGCTTTGGCTACGCCAGTGGCTGATAGTAGGATGGCAGATGCGCCAGCTATAAGTGTATTTCTAAATTTCATAATTACTTCCTCAATATTATTCTTATTGCTTGATATTGATGTCATTACAAAAACCTTCATAAAAACATCAGCTGTCAAGTGTCAGCTTTTTAATAACAACCTAAGCCCTTACGCGAGACTTAGTTGGATCGTAGTGAGAAATGCCCACCACCGTTGCGGGAATGCGCTTAATATGACCATCTAGCTTGCCCACCTCTACCTGCGTGCCAGCAGTGATGTAGTCGATTGACATGCTGCATAGTGCGATATTTTGATTCAATATAGGAGAGCGAACTCCACTAGTGATAGTGCCCACTTGTTGGCGGCCCACTCGCACACACTCGCCGTGGCCTGCAATTTCTTCACCTTCTAAAATTAAACCAACCAATTGGCGCTGAGGGTTGGCTTTGCGTTCAATCAGAGCGTCACGACCAATAAAATCTTCTTCTTTGGTGTTCAATGGGACTGTGAAACCGATGCCTGCTTCAAACGGATCAGTTTGATCATTAAATTCGTAATCAGCAAAAATCAATGCAGATTCAATTCTTAAGTTGTCCAGTGCTTCCAAACCTAGGGGAGTGATACCAAACTCTTGGCCAGCTTCCCAAACCGCATCCCACACCTCACAGCCATCTTTGGGGTGGCACCATACTTCATAGCCACGCTCACCTGTGTAGCCTGTGCGTGACACAGTGACTGGAGCGCCCTGTGGGCCGCCTATGCGGCCATGGGTAATACGGAATGGGCGTAGGTCTTCAATGTTGGTTTGGTCATCTGGTGTAAAGATCACCTTCTTTAAGGTGTCACCACTTAATGGGCCTTGTACAGGCAAATTGTGCAATTGGTCGTTTGAGTCTTTGACCACTACCTTAAAATTATTTTCGATGGCTACTTTGCGCAACCACTCTATGGCACCGTCACATCCTCCTACCCAGCGGAAGTTGTCTTGGCCAAGACGAAATACCGTGCCGTCGTCAACCATGCAGCCATTGGGGTAGCACATGGCTGTATAGATTACTTGCCCAACAGCTAATTTGCGGATATTACGGGTCACCGCGTAGTTCAATAAGTTTTCGGCGTCTGAACCTAAAACTTCACATTTACGTAATGGGCTTAAATCCATCAATACCACTTTCTCACGACATGCCCAATATTCGGCAATAGCGCCGTAATTATTGAAGTGGTTGGCTAACCAATATCCATTGTATTCAACAAAGTGCTTAGTCATAGTGGCAAAGCGGTCGTGAAATGCTGTTTTTTTAGTCATAGTAGAGTCTGCAACGGCGTTTTTACGAAAGGCTTTGCCTTTCTCAAAGTGACTATCTGCGGCATAAATGCGCACATGAATGTCTGTGGGGTTCCACCCATTGGCTGGGCTAGTATCATCTGGACAAGCGGTAGAACCACAAATAAGATCTACCTGAGCCTGCATTAACACGTAATCACCAGCCCGAGTCCAAGGCTGGCATGAGCTGTGTTGATCGTAATCATCGTAGCCTGTGTTAAAGAAAAAATTAATCGCAGGCCAGCCCTTTCGAGGCGCAATACCCATTGGCCCTAGAGCGGCATTTAAATTTTCTGTGCAATTAGTGTGGCCTGGGTAACCAGAGTCATCATAATATTTAGCATTACACGCCAAATTAAATGTGTCGTGCCGCCCCACAGTGTCTTGAATGACTTTAATTACACTCACCTGGTCATCAGTGTAGAACTTGTCATGCAGGCCTGGGCCAGGAAAAGCGGAGGCCATTAGGGTACGGGTGGTCACTGGGCAAATTGGTTTTTCTATGCCTTGTGCCAAGCGAGATGCATCTATGGCAATAAAGTCTGAACATTGGCGCCCAGATACATCAATAATTTGGATGTACTCCCCTGCCTTTACGAAATATGCTTCAGCGGTGCTGTTGTGAATACGAATATCACGGCTTACCAACCCTAAAGGTTCTGGTAATTGGTCGGTAACAGCCCCCCCAGTGCCACTGACTCCTACAACGATATCGGTAGGAGGCATGGGTTGTTTTGCACTCATGTCTTCGCCAGGGGCAGAAATCAAACATAAGCAGTCTTTAGTGACAGTGAAACTTTGCTGACTAAGGGCCTTTGAATGAGCACCAAAAGCTGAAATGCCTTGGCAGCTGACATGATCGTTAGAGTCCATCCACTGTCGTAGCGATGCAATGTCGCTGTTCGCTGCTACCCCCAAGCTATTAATAGCAGGGTTACCTTCGTTGTCAAAGGCTGCCAGTTGCACTTCTTGCCCACCCTCAGGGTCGTTTAAGGTAAGCGTGGAGCCAGCAGATAGCTTTAGAGCAATGACATGCTGAGCAGGCACTGTAAAACGTTGTGTCCCATCGTCGCCCAGTACAGGGGGTGGCATGGGGTTAGCGCTGTAATAGCTAAGAGGGGTCATAGTCCAGTGGCTCAAATTATCAATACAGTCGCAATGGCTAGCAACTATCAGATAATCAGAGTACCAACATGATGTGAACAGACTTTGTCTATAGTGTGAATGGAATGTAGTATTTTGTTACTTTCTTTAACAAAATAGGCAAAAACGTTGGTACAGCTGGTTGTTATCGCACTAAATCTTTTTGCGCTTTGTTTAAGTGTTCCTCCATGGTGGCTTTGGCTGTTTGTGCATCGCGGTGGCTAATGGCCTCAAATATGGTGCGGTGGTGGAGGTTATATTCAGCCATGTTCTCAGTGCTTAATACCTTTCCACGGCTTGCCCTCCATAGTTCATGGCGGCGTACTTCATTCACTTGCTCGTAAATCCACATCATTAAGGGGTTATCACAGGCTTGCGCTATAGCTTGATGAAACGCTTCATCGGCAATGGAGAATTGCTCAGCTGTGCGAGCCATCTCTACACGCTCTAGAGCCATGCCTAGTTTCTCAAGGTCTCGTCCTGCAGCATGGTGGACAGCCAAATCTACAATGGCAGGCTCTAACATATTGCGCACTTGCATAAGCTGCATGGGGCTTGTGGTATCAGCGAATTGGCTTGCTGTTTCTTCAACAAACTGTGTTTTTACAAAAGTACCGCTGCCCACTTTTCTTTCTAACAAGCCATCTTGTTCTAATAACGTGAGTGCGCTTCTTAGTGTGCCCCTAGAAACATTGTAATGCGTAGCTAGTGCTCTTTCAGCGGGAAGGCGTTCATTGGCCTTATAAACTTGTTTGCGTATAGCTTCAGAAATAGCCCCCGCTAATGCACGTGCACCGTTTGGTTTAGACTGGCGTCTGTCTAAGGTTTGGTAGTTTAAAGGCGCAGTGCTTGGAAACATGGGGGCCACAGTGTTTGGTTCATATTAGCAATTAGTTTATCACATATGGTTTGCTTATTGGTATAGCTATTGGTACAAATATATATGCATTTTGGTTTGCTTATGAATTCTGTGGAATTTTAATATTTATTTAACGTTTAAAAAAAACTTTTAAAACAACAGTTTAACCATAAATAAGGGGGTTTGTTTAAATATGTTACAAAAAAATGCTTGCCTCATCAATTTCATAAATGTTATACCTTTACGGTGCTTTATAAGAACCTTTTGTGTACCAATTGTGTGTTTATGGTTAAGTAAGCCAAGGTTTTTAAGCCCAAAAAATAATAATATAAGGAGGCATCGATGACAGATTTACAGCAATACGTTGACGCACCAGGTCGAGATGATCTGGTAAAGCAAGTGCGCGCTAAAATCGACGAGCTGGGTATTACCTATGTGTATTATCAGTTTATTTCAGTAACAGGCCGTATTGTTGGTAAAGGTATACCAGCACGTCACTGGGAACGCACCGCCGCCAAAGGTTTCCAGCTTGTTTATGGCTCAACCGCAAACTTAGCAATCGACCGTCATGGTGAATACATTGGCTATGGTCCTGAAGCTTCTGAATTAGTGGGCATTGCAGATCCAGATACATTTGTGCAGTTACCTTGGGACAAGCGTGTAGCGCGTGTGTTTTGTACACTTTTTCGCAACCGTGAAGAACGCGTTAACCCAGGTCAATTTTTGAGCTCTGATTGCCGTGGAAACTTACGTCGTATCCACGAAGAATTTAAAGGTAAACATGGCCTAGAAATGCGCTGTGGTACCGAACCAGAAATGATGTGGTTAAAAAAGGGTGAAGATGGCCAGCCAGATGGTGGCGTTACTAAACCTACGTGTTATCACATTGACCAGTTTGAAGAATTGCGCCCCGTATTTATGCGCGTGATTGAGTATTCTGAAAAAATGGGTCTTGATATTATTCAAGGCGACCACGAAGATGCGCCTGGCCAGTTGGAACTCAACACCCAGTATGATGATGTGTTGCAAAATGCAGACCGTCTCACGACTTATCGCCAGATATGCGCCCAAGTGGCTCGTGAATTTGGCTTGATTGCATGCTTTATGAGTAAGCCATTTATGGGTGTTTCGGCTTCGGGCTGTCACCATAATATGTCTTTATGGTCTGGCGGTGAAAACGTATGCCATCCAGAAATAGCAGGCACAGACTCGCTTCCAGGCATGCCTGGACCATTTACTTATCGTGAAGGTGGGCATAACACCTTTATGCCAGTGCCAGAGATCCATGCTTCAAAGCCTGGGCCCATTGGTTTGCAGTGTATTGGAGGCGTAATTGCTCACTTGCCTGCATTAACCTCGATTGGCTCTTCTACTGTGAACTCATATCGTCGTTTATGGGATACAGGCTTTTGGGCCCCCATCTTCGCAGATTGGGGTTACCAGAACCGCACATGTGCGCTTCGAGTATCTGCACCGGGACGCTTTGAGTACCGTTCAGTAGACTCAATGGTTAATCCATACCTAATGGGTGCAGCACTACTTAAAGCCTTTGATGATGGTATGGACAACGATCTAGACCCAGGTGATCCGGAAGAACGCAATATCTATGCGGCCATGGAAGCGGGTAAGCAAGTTAAGAAATTACCTATGTCTTTAGGTGAGGCCATGATCGAACTTGAGAACGATGCAACGATTAAGTCATCAATGCCTGGAGAAATGTACACAGTTTATAGTGGTCACAAAAATGATGAGTGGGAACGCTTTAATCAGACCGTTACAAATTGGGATACAGAAACCTATCTTGATTGTTTGCCATAACTGACAAGCTTTCAGAAAACCCCGGCTGGTAAGGCTAAATAGCCTGCCAGCCAATTTTATAACTACTCTAGAAGTAAATAATTAGGAGATGCGACCATGTGTGGTATTGCAGGCCTTATCCATAAGAAGGCGGGCGGCGCAAACATCGGACAAGAAATGACTGACATGCTTCAAGCTTTGAAGCATCGCGGGCCAGATTCTACCGGTTATGCGCTATATGGCGCCCCCATTAGTAACTACATTATGCGTATCAACCTTGCTGAGCAAGCTGATACAAAAAAAGGTTTTGACGTTGCAACTCAGCTTCAATCTCGTAACGACCAAGTCGATGCGCGTATGGCTGAATTGGGCGCTCAAGTGGCTAAAAAAGAGAACTCAACTTCTTACGCATTACGTTATGAAGTGTCTTTTGATGGTGACCTTAAAAACTTAATTGATTACATTGAAGACATCGAAGGTGTTGAAGTAATGTCGTGTGGTAACGGTCTTGAGTTGATCAAAGACTTAGGTGATGCAGCTGTTGTTTCGGCTCAGTATGGCATCAACTCTTTCCAAGGTTCTCATGCAATCGGACACACCCGTATGGCTACTGAGTCTGACGTAGATATTCGTTCAGCTCACCCATACTGGGCTTATCCCTTTGCAGACGTTTCTGTAGTACACAACGGCCAGTTAACTAACTACTGGACCAATCGTCGTGCACTAGAGCGTCTGGGCAACCGGTTCAATTCAAACTGTGACTCAGAGCTCATTGCGGTTTATATAGCCAACCGTATTAGCGAAGGCGATGACTTAGAAAAAGCGATGCGCCGTTCAGTAGAAGATCTAGACGGTGTATTTACCTACCTAGTAGCTACTTCTGACTCGCTGGGTATGGCTAAAGACGTCATGGCTGCTAAGCCTATGGTGATCTATGAGAGTGATGATTTTATTGCATTGGCTTCTGAAGAAGTCTCAATCCGTAAAATTTTTGATCACGATATTGATACATTTGACCCCTATGAAGGCGAGGTGCGCGTATGGCAACTGTAAGCACGTCTGGTCAATCTCATGACATGGGATTGCACACAGAAAAGCTCACAAACCGAACTCAGCAACGTTTTTTTGATGCTGGCGAATCGGCTAATCTTACTTATGCATGGGCTCCAGAAGTCGACACAAACAAAGTAGGTACTTTGGACTGTGAAGGCATGGATGCAACTGCAATTAACATTCGTATTCGACAATTGATGAGTGAAGGTTGTGGCACCATCAATCTGAGTAATCCAGGCTCTATGCACGGTTTGTGTGTGGGTATCCTGAGTCGTTTACAACTCAACGTGACAGGTAGCTTAGGCTACTTTGGCTGCGGTTTGATCGATGGCCCTAATGTCAACATTTCTGGTCGAGTTGGCTGGTCATGTGGTGAAAATATGATGGCTGGAACCATTGTCGTGCAGAAAAATGCCGGCTCTACCTTTGGCGCTGCTATTCGTGGTGGTGACTTGGTGTGCAGAGGCGACGTAGGCTCGCGTACGGGTATCGACCAAAAGGGCGGCACCATTATCGTGGGTGGCAAGACTGGCGCTTTTTCAGGCTTTATGATGCAACGTGGTCGTATGATTATTCTTGGCGATGCTGGCATTAACCTTGGCGATTCTATGTACGATGGCACCATTTACGTAGGTGGAAAAATCGAAGGCTTAGGTGTAGACGCTGTGCCGGCTGACTTAAACGACCTTGACCGTAAATGGTTAAAGTCCAAGCTAGATCTATATGGTATGGAAGCCCCTAATGGCATCGATAACATGCAAAAGATCGTTGCTGGTAAGCAGTTGTGGAACTACGACAACCTAGAACCATCAGAGAAGAAGCTAGTTCTTTAAGAGCAGCGAGGATACTTATTATGGCAGTTGTTAATCAAAAAGAAATTATCGGCAAGAGCTTTATGTTCCCGCCGGAAGTCATGAATGACATTCACATCAAGGCCGACCTTGGTCGTTACCGGATGCGTGGTTTTTCATTGTTCAAAAAGATCCCTAGTTGGGACGACTTAACCTTTATGCCGGGCACGTTAACGCGCTTTGTAATTGAAGGCTATCGTGAAAAATGCTTGACCAAAACTGTGATCGGCCCTAGAGCCAAAAGGCCTTTGGTGCTGGACATTCCTGTATATATTACAGGCATGAGCTTTGGTGCATTGTCTTACGAGGCCAAGACAGCATTAGCGCGTGGCGCAACCATGGCAGGCACAGCGACCTGTTCTGGTGAAGGTGGCATGATTCCTGATGAGCGTCGTTACTCTGATAAGTGGTTTTATCAGTGTATCCAGTCGCGTTATGGTTTTAACCCGCACCATTTGCGTCTAGCAGATGCGTGTGAATTCTTTATCGGCCAAGGCTGTAAAGTGGGTTTGGGTGGGCACTTAATGGGTCAAAAAGTAACTGACCAGGTTGCTGAGATGCGTTCGCTACCCGCAGGTATCGACCAGCGCTCACCAGCTCGTCACCCAGATTGGCTAGGCCCAGATGATCTTTCTTTGAAGATCAAAGAAATACGTGAAGCCACCGACTGGCAGATCCCTATTCAGCTTAAGCTGGGTGCGGCTCGTGTTTATGATGACGTGCGTATGGCTGCCAAATGTGAGCCAGATTCTATCTTTATTGATGGTATGGAAGGCGGCACAGGTGCAGGCCCTCACGTAGCCACAGAAGAAACGGGTGTGCCTGGTATCGCCGCAATCCGTCAAGCGCGTAATGCTCTTGATGATGTAGGCAAGACCGGCGAAATCAGCCTTGTATACGCTGGTGGTATTCGTAACGGTGGTGACGTTGCTAAAGCTCTAGCACTAGGTGCTGATGCAGTTGCAATAGGCCATTCATCATTGATGGCATTAAACTGTAACAGAGACATCGACGAAGCTGACTTCCCTAATGAAATGGGCGTAGAAGCAGGCTCTTGTTATCACTGTCATACAGGACGTTGTCCAGTAGGCATTGCAACACAAGACCCTAAGCTACGTGCTCGTTTAAACCCGGATGAAGCTTCTGAGCGTGTGTATAACTTCTTACATACCCTCACTATAGAATGTCAGTTACTGGCGCGTGCTTGTGGTAAGACAAATATTCATTCCTTAGAGCCAGAAGACATTGCAGCTCTAACAATGGAAGCGTCTGCCATGGCTCAAGTACCCTTAGCCGGCAGCCAACACACTGTTGGCCGTCCAGACATGACACGATTCTAGGAGGATATGATAATGTCAAAAGAAGTAGATCATTATTTAACTGGCGACGGTCTGGATTCGGATCGTGAGAAAATGATTGGACAGACTATTGGTTACCGCTACGACGTTAACTTAGTGCCTGACATGGATCGCTGTACGCCTTATCTTAAGGAATACATGACCAAAATGAACTGGGACGACCTTAATTGGCTGGAAGATGTTCATATGGGCTACGAAGAAGACCGTGCCGCTGTTTTCGATAGAAATATCAATGCTTGGGTAACCATTCCCGATACAATTGATCTGCCAAACAACCAACAAGACCGTGACATGATTGCACGTGAGTTATTGGTTAAGTTTCAAATGTCTGAAAACCATCCTATGGTTCAGTTGCGTGAAGCTTACGCAAAGTTCTAACGGGTATGTGTTGGGGTAATGCCCAATACACTAGCATTAAAAAGCCCAGCAGTTGCTGGGCTTTTTTGTGGTTATTAAACTAAGCAGACCACATCAGTGCTTTTTGATGCCGTGCTTTTAATGGTGGAAGTCCAAATCTATTTTTATAGCATTTATAAAAACTAGGTAAAGATGAAAAGCCACATTTAATAGATATTTTATCTACTGTAAATTCAGATTCAAATAATAATTTATGTGCATGATTTAGGCGTTTTTCTAAATAATAAATACTAGGAGAAATGCCAATATATATTTTAAATAAGCGTTGGATTTGTCTCTTACCTAAACCTGCATACCCGCTTATTTCAGAAAGAGTTAATGGCTCATCAATATTATTTTCCATTAACGATGTCACCTCTTGCAAGGCATTAGGCCAGCTGTAAGGGCTAACTTTATTGTCCAATCTGTGCTCTTTTGGGGTGCGTAATATGCCACAATTCATCTCTTCTGCTACACAAATAGCTAATGATTTACCATGGTGAAGGTGAAGTATATGCAACATCATATCTAAGCTTGTGCTACCACCTTGGCACGTAAAGCGGTTATTGTTTACATTAAAGATGGCTCGATTAGGGCTGCCGCCTTGCTTGAGTAAGTCGTTTAAATAGCGGTGATCAATCGTCCATCGACAATCATCCAACAAACCCGCACGGTATAGGTAGTAGGGGCCAGTGCCCACACCACCTAATAAAGTGTTATTTTTGGCTAGGCGTATTAAAGGTGCAGTAAAATCTTTCAGTGGCAGCTGGTAAACATCATGGCTTGCACAAATGACTAATGCATCAAGTTGATCTAAAGCTAGATTACAAGCAAGAGGTAAGGTGTCAATATGTATGCCACATGAAGACATTACGGCACCCCCATTTAGTGAAAATAGTTTCCACTGATAGAGAGGGTAGCCTAAGCGAAGATTAGCGACTTTTAAAGGCTCAATAATATGGCCCATTTCAGCTAAATTATAACCAGGCACTAATAATGCACCGAGTTGCCAATCTTTATTTTTTATAATATTTAGTGACATATATATATACTTTTAAAATAGTTATACATGCAATTATTTTTCTGCATTGTCTAAAATATATTAGGCTTAAATTATCTTATTTACAATATTAATAATCTATTTTTTGTTGTTCTATGGTATTTTTATATATATGTTTATATTATTTATGAATAGAAATATTTAACGAAGCCATAATGTTTAAAAATGACACATAATATTTTAATATATAATTATGTTTCAAATTATAGAGTAATAATAAAAAATCAGGATGTTTTTTTAGAAGATTTTAAATAGCTAAGCATGGCCTGCACTTTTGCAGTGCGATGTAAGTCTACGTGTGTTACCAGCCATATGGTGACACACCAAGCTTTATTAGGTGGCAAGATGGGCTGCAGGTCAGTGCGCTTTGCAGCAACATGGTGATTTAAAAGGCCGATACCCAAGCCTGCGGTTAAGGCGTCATAACCTACGGATATGTTATCCACATATAAAGCCACTTGTTGCGTTTTAACATGGGAGTTAACCCATTCTTTAAAAAACCTAGGGGCCCTATTAAATGGTGGCACAATAAACTGGTGGTTGGCCAAGTCATCAACCCCCTTGGGCATGCCATATTGTTGTATGTAGCTATTATGAGCATACAAATTGAAGTGAACCGTTTCAAAAGTCTGCACAATATAATCAGGGTGAGTGGGTTTAGGCCCCACGCGTAAGGCAATGTGAGCTTCGCCATGATCTAGTCGAGCTAAGCTTTCACTCGTTGAAATATGCACCTTGCACTGGGGGTTGTCGCGGCGAAAATCCATAATGGGCGCCATGATCAGTGGAGAGCAAAGGGCGATGGTGGTTAGCTTAATGTCACCCTCTATCTGAACCTGCTTAACCATGGCTAAGCCTGCAAGATCATCTAATAGTTGCTCTGTTTTTTGCGCTGTGCGCAGCACCTCTTTGCCTAGCTCTGTGAGCTCATAGCCTCGCGCGTGGCGAATAAATACCCGCGAGCCTAACTCGCTTTCCAAAGCATCAATGTGTCTATTAACCGTGGCGCGATGAAAGCCTAAAGCCTTAGCGGCTGCGCTTACAGTGCCAAGCTTAGCAACTTGATACGCTGTTCTTAATTCTGCCCACTTTTCCATAATAATATGTACACTTTACGCGCATACATTGCGCTTATTTTAGTATTTTGTATAAAAACAATTCATTGTATATTACTGGTGTTAGCAATAAATGCAATCTGCTTAAATTTTAATAAAAGGAAACCGATGAATATCCCACATAAAGTATTGGCGTTTGCTGCAAGCAATAGCCGTAATTCAATCAATAAAATGCTGGTGCTGCATGCGTCAACTCGCTTAAAGGAAAAGGTGCTACTTAATGCTGAACTTAGCACTATAGATCTTAACGACTACGTGATGCCGATCTACTCGATAGACCTGGAGCGTGACAGTGGTATACCCGAAGAGGCAAAGGCTTTTTATAAAGCTATTGGTGATGCCGATAGCTTGTTGATCTCATATGCAGAACATAATGGCCACTATAGTGTGGCGTTTAAAAATATATTCGATTGGTGCTCACGCATTGATATGAAAATATTCCAAAACAAACCGATGGTTATTATGGCTACTTCACCAGGGCCTGGTGGTGGTGCTCGTGTGTTGAAGGCCGCCAACGAATCGGCAGCTACTTTTGGTGCAGATGTACTTGGCAGCGTTGCCATACCCAGCTTTTATAAAAACTTCGATGTAGACAAAGGTGAAATTTTGGATGCCGCACTGGCTCAAGAGCTTAACGCCCAGCTATTTAAGTTAAAGCTTGTTAAAGGGTAATCAGCCTTTTTTAGCCACAAATAAACATTATTAAAAATGAGGAATAAGACATGAAGTATGTATTTATAGGATTAAGAGTAGTGCTTGCATTAGTTTTTTTAGCAGCAGGTGGCGCAAAGCTAGCGGGTGCTGAAATGATGGTTGGTACTTTCCAAGCCATAGGATTAGGGGAGTGGTTTCGTTACCTCACCGGCGCCCTTGAAGTGGGTGCAGCAATATTGCTATGGGCACCTGGTCGTCAATTACTTGCCAGTGCAGTGCTGCTGGCCACCATGATAGGTGCGGTATTGGCTCACTTATTCATACTTGGGCCATCGCTAGTGCCTGCTTTAGTGCTGGGTATATTGTGCGCTATTGTGGCTTATCACTATAAAGAACAAAGCTTATTATCTAAGTAATCACCCTTAAATTTGCGTGGTGGTATAGACCGTCTGCCACGCAAACTCAGGCAATTTTTAACTTTGTAATGGCCATGGCTGCTGTTTGTATTGGTGGTTATTAGGGCTGCACTATTGCAGTGCACTACTTAAGACGCACCATCAAACCAATCTTTAAGATTTTCTTCGGTGTTTTCTCTTTCTTGTGTGCTTAATTTTTTCAAAGAAAACTGATTTAAACTATTTAAATAGCTAATGCCTTTATTGAGACCAATGGTCGACCAATAATAAGAACTCTCAAAGCTTTGAGTTACACCCCTACCTTCAAAAAAACGCCTTGCTAAAAACTCCATAGCCAGCGGATCACCTTCATTTGCACTTACTTCTGCTTGTTTTACGATTGCACTTTTAGAAGTTTCCATAGGTGTATCCTATTATCTTTATGCTGCCTAATCTTTCAATTATATTGATCTTTTTGCGCTAATATAAGTTAAAATAATGTGCATAATGATGGATAAATATACTGTTATGCTAATAACATTGCGCATAAAGTATATTAATGTACCGTAGTTCATTGTATACAAGCTAAAAGGCTATAAAACTAGGGAGTAATACCAACCATGTCAGACTTTATAGATAGTAAAGACCAGTCAATTATCAGCTTGTTGCAAAAAGATGGCCGTATGTCAGTGAAAGATATAGCCAAGGCGATGGGGCTAACAAGAACTACAGTGACCAAGCGCATGGAAAGGTTGGAGGCCAGTGGCGTCATTACTGGCTATTCTGCGGTAGTTAGAAAAGACTTTTTTGATAAAAAAATACGTGGATGGGTGATGATCAATACGATTCCCAATTTAGAAGAAGCAGCTATTAGTGCTATGAAAATGATTCCTGAAGTCTCTAGAATATACACTACCAATGGCCGCTGGGATCTTGCCGTTGCGATTTGGGCTGCAGACCTAGAAAGTTTTGATGCTGCACTGACTAAAATTCGTCAAGTGGATGGGATAGAAAGCACAGAAACTAATTTATTGCTCAGCTCGAGAATCGGAAACTGATTTACAAGGTAGCTAAAGAGCATGTATCTATTGTGCTTTGGGCATTCAAAAGGTAACTAGATATTGCCATGGACGTATTTATTGGTCATTTTCAGAAATATTCCTAGGATTATGGTTGTATGATGTTTTTGAGGTAATATTTTTTCATGCGTTAACGTTGATGCCAAATTCTAAGAATTTGCTCCTTTTCACAAGCGCCTGACGCCTTCACCATCAATAATTAACGAAAACTACTTATGCCTAAGTAGCCAATCATTATCAGCCTATGAGGTTGTTGAAAATTGGCTTTAGGTCTTTTTAGGTCAATTAGGGCCATCATATGTTCCGAAAAAATTCTTTAAAAGGTAATGAGACTATATTACTAATTGCCCATATGGCTATTTATAGCTTGAGTTACTTGGCTAAAAAAGGAGCGTTGCCTAGGTCAGCTGCTAGAACAGAAATCATGTCACATTGCTTACTGAAGGTAAGAGGTGGTTGTTCATTTTGGAAACGTTCAAAACTTACCAAGGCAGATTTTGAATTAGCGAAGTCGGTTGCATCAGACGAATATAAGTATGGTAAAGCAGAACAAGTGTATTCTGGAAACGATCAATTTCTCAAAGATGTGATGAATGAAAAAATTTTAGTCTGTGCCAAAAAAGTCGCGTTTTCTCATGATTTAATTGAGTCAGTAAGTTCTAAAACACTCCCGTAAGTGGCTAAACCCACTTCTAAATGAGTGTTTGACGGGTTGTCCATAGCTTAACGTCTTTAAACGGATTAGTTATGCTCCGAAAAAGTGCTCCAAAACGAAAAAAGCCCTTACTTTAACCTATTGATTGATAAGTTAAAGTAAGGGCTTTTTGGTATGTGGTGGAGATGGGGGGAGTCGAA
>DKMQ01000073.1:0-1884 GCA_002470565.1 Oceanospirillaceae bacterium UBA7410
ACCCCTGGAATGCCTGCCACAATAAACCAAAATAGCGCAGCAAATAGCGCATCAGCACCATTTTCAAGCACAGACTCTGTGGCTGCTGTGGCGATTTCTTGCTCATTTAATGCTTGAGTGTCACGGCTAACAATGCGGCTGACTGCAATACGAGCGGCGCTAAGATCACCCAAAATAAGGGGTGTGGATATGGCTTTAGCGTGTGCTATCAAACTGCGCCAGCCAATAGCCAAATAAAGTACCACAGCACCTACCAGTATCGAAAACACTGCACTTGGGGCTAGTGTTTGCTCTAGTGAGTAGGCCATAAAACCTATGGGCCCAATAGCAAGGCTAAGGGCTAAAACACCTTTGCCTTTTAGCAAAAGGTCTTTGTTAGCGAAGGAAAATAATCCATTTTTAGTATTAAGCCACTTCTCTAGCCCATCAGCCAGCGCACCAAAGCCCACCAAAGGGTGCAGCCGTTTGGGCTCACCTAGAAAGTAGTCTAAAGTAAGCGCTAGGGTAATAATGATGAGCAAAGTCATGTTAAAGGCTACCGCGCATGATGTTAAAAATCCTTTCCATGGGCAGCTCCACTTCTACTTCATCGGCTAAGCGCTCAATCTCTTTAGCCCTTAAAGCAGGGTAATCAAAATCTGTAGTCTCTTCCAAACCGGCCCAATCTAACAAAAGCGCAAGCAGCTTTGGCTCATCAAATAACCCATGCACATAGCTGCCCATTACGGTGTCTTCACTATTTTTTGCACCATCTATGCCGGTATCAAGTGTCATCAGTGGCTGAGCAAGGTCACTGCCGGTAGTTTGCCCCACATGGATTTCATAACCTGTCACTGGAATATCACCTTCTGGAGATAACCAAACCCCTTTTACATTGCGTAACTGTTTTTCACCTTGTAGCAAGGTTTCAATATTTAAGTGTCCCAAGCCTAAGCTTGTACCGGCAGCAGACTCTGTGCCATCAGGGTCGTGCACAGCGTGCCCGAGCATTTGATAACCACCACAAATGCCAATGACTTTGCCGCCCAAACGTAAATGACGTTTAATCACAGCATCCCAACCAGAGCTTTTAAGCCAGGCCAAGTCGCCACGAGTGTTTTTGCTGCCAGGTAAAATGATAAGGTCTGCACCCTTAAAGGCTTGCACATCTCTTAACAGCTGACAATCTACCTGAGGGTGCATTCTTAAGGCATCAAAATCGGTGTGGTTGCTGGCCCTTGGGTAAATAGGCACGACCACTTTAAAATGTTGGCCTTGGTCATTTTTTTCAAACTGATCCACTGCCAAAGAGTCTTCGGCTTCTATGTGTAAGTTATGAATGTAAGGCAACACGGCTAATACAGGTTTGCCTGTCTTTTCTTCTAGCCAATCCAGGCCACCTTGCAGTAAGGCTTTATCACCTCTAAAGCGGTTAATAATAAAGCCACGTGTGCGCTTCTGTTCACTTTGGCTAAGTAACTCATAGGTGCCATACAAATGGGCAAACACACCACCGCGGTCAATGTCTGCCACAATGATAACAGGGCAATCTACAGCTTCAGCAAAACCCATATTGGCAAGGTCATGCTCTCGTAAATTAATCTCGGCAGGGCTGCCAGCACCTTCCACTACCACTAGGTCAAATTCTTCCAATAACTCACCATGGGCTAGCACCACATCTTGCAGCAGCTTAGGCTTGTGCAGATGGTATTCCACAGCCTTCATGTTGCCAATGGCTTTGCCACGGATAATTACCTGTGAGCCAAGGTCGCTGTTGGGCTTGAGTAAAATAGGGTTCATGCGCACATCAGGTGCTATAAAGCAGGCTTGCGCCTGCACTGCTTGAGCGCGGCCAATTTCACCACCATCAGGGGTAACAGCGCTGTTAAGTGCCATATTTTGGCT
>DKMQ01000073.1:1988-6076 GCA_002470565.1 Oceanospirillaceae bacterium UBA7410
TGATCTAAATCTAACAGCAAATCTTGTAAGGCTTGTTGGTGTTCACCAGGCTCTTGCCACATGCCACGTTGGCAAGCTTCTAACATGCGCTCAGCCATTTCTTCTAGTGCAGCAGGGTTGTTATCACGCATAAATTGCTGGTTATGGGTTTCAAAAATTAGTGCATCACTAACTTGTTGGTATTGGTAGTCAGCGATTAAATCTGTGGTGGCATCATAGGCAAATAAGTAGTCTACACTTGCGGCCATTTCAAAGGCGCCTTTGTATCCATGGCGCTGCATGGCGCCAATCCATTTAGGATTAAGCACACGCGAGCGCAATACTCTGTTGAGCTCTTCGCTTAGAGTGCGGATCTTGGGCACGCTAGGATTGCTATGATCACTGTGATACACCGCAGGGGCCTTGCCGCTAAAGCTGGTTACGGCGTTAGTCATGCCGCCTTGAAACTGGTAGTAGTCATCAGAATCTAGCAGATCGTGTTCGCGGTTATCTTGGTTTTGCACCACAGCTTCTAGCTGGCTTAAACGGTGTTTAAAGCCTTCGTGTGCTGCCACGCCATCACCGGTTTGGTTACCGTAGGCATAGCCGCCCCAGTTTAGGTATGCATCTGCAAGATCACTGCGCTGCTCCCAACATCTTTCGTCTATAAGGCCCTGCAGGCCAGCGCCATAAGCACCAGGTTTGCTGCCATACACACGATAACTGGCTTGGCGGCGCGCTTGTGCTTCACTTACGCCATCAGCTTGTAGCTGCGCTTGGCGTAGCTCTATGTTTTTGCGAATAGTATTGCTGTTGCCACTGGCTGTGCTGGAGCCAGGCTCGTCAAAGATGGCTAAGGCTTGTACAGCCGCATCATAGAGTTTCATCACGTTAGGAAAGGCGTCACGGAAAAACCCAGATACACGCAAGGTGACATCCACCCGTGGACGGCCTAACTGCATGGCTGGAATAATTTCAAAATCGCTTACTCTCTGAGAGCCCACAGCCCAAATAGGTTTGATGCCCATCAATGCAAAGGCTTGGGCAATGTCATCACCGCCAGTGCGCATGGTGGCTGTGCCCCAAACTGACAAGCCAAGCTGAGTAGGGTAGTCACCGTGCTCTTGTAAATGCCTTTCAATAAGGGCTTGAGCTGAACGCTGGCCTAATGCCCAAGCAGCAGCAGAGGGCACACTGCGGTTGTCTAAAGAAAAAAAGTTGCGCCCTGTAGGTAAGGTATCCAAGCGGCCACGAGTAGGCGCGCCACTAGGCCCAGGCTCTACAGATGCGCCTGCTAAACCTTGAATAAGGGCTTTAGTTTCACGCACAGCGCTGTCTTCTAAGGCCGCTAAAATCACTGTTTTTGCGTAGTGTAGCTGCTGGCTTGTGCGAGGTAACTGTGCTTTTAAATCGTTGATATCTTTATTTTTTTCTGCAAGAAGATAACCATTTATTAAGCTTAATGCTAACAATTCGAGGCGCTCGCGGGTGTCCATGCTAGAGCGCCATACACCCAGATCTTGTTGGGCTAATAACGCAGGCTTAGGGCCAAGCCAAGGGGTGACTTGCGTGGCCAAAGGGTCGTAGTCGTGGAGACCTAAATCACAGGCCAAATTATGCAAAATGCCACGTTCTTCATTAGCTTCGCCGCGGGGTAAACGCAGCAGGGCCACCATGGTTTCGCTAAGTTCTGTCGTTTTAGGTAATTGGCCTAAAATATGTAATCCATTGCGGATTTGAGCTTCTTTAATGTCGCATAAATAAGTGTCAAGCTCGGCGAGCATTTCACTTTCACTAGTGTAGGCAGTGAGCCCTAGCTCTTGTTTTAGGTGGCTGCTAGCCAAGGTGGCTACAATTTGTTCTCTTAGCCATAGCTCACGGCCCGTGTCCAAACCTGTAGCTTGATACAACTCATCGACCAAAGCTTCTAAATCTGCCAGCTCGCCATAGGTTTCGGCGCGCGCCATGGGAGGCATTAAGTGATCAATAATCACCCCTTGGGCACGACGCTTGGCTTGAGCGCCTTCACCTGGGTCATTCACAATAAATGGGTAAAAATGAGGCATAGGCCCCAAAGCAACTTCAGGCCAGCACTGGTCGCTTAATGCTACGCCTTTGCCCGGTAGCCACTCTAGGTTGCCGTGTTTGCCTAAATGAACCACTGCATCTACTTGATAAATATGCCGTAGCCAAAAATAAAACGCCAAATAGCTATGGGGAGGCACTAGGTCTGGGTCGTGGTAGTTGGCCGTTAAATCTAGGTTGTAGCCTCGCGCTGGCTGAATGCCCACAAAGGTTTCACCCAAGCGTAAGCCTGAGAGCATAATGCGCCCTTGACGATATTTAGGGTCTTTTTCAGGGCCGCCCCAGCGCTTGTGCACTGCGTCTTGGCAGGCTTGGGGCAAGTTTACAAAATGCTCCATATATTTGCTGGCATCCATACTTTGCCAACATGGAAGATGGTGCAAGGTGTTTGGGTTATTAGTGACAGACTCTAATAGCTTCTCAATTAAGGCATTGCCATTTTCTGGCACCACATCAATGGCATAGCCGGCATCTTGCATGGCTTGTAATACATTAATAGCAGATTGTGGCGTGTCTAGCCCCACACCATTGCCAATGCGGCCATCTTTGGTGGGGTAGTTGGCAAGGATTAGTGCTATACGTTTGTCGCTATTGGCCTTATGGCCTAGGCTACAATAACCCTTTGCAAGGCGAGCCACAAACTGCGCCCTTTGCGGCTCTAGCTCATAGCCTACAAGGTCTATCTGGCATAGCTTGCTATAGTAACCCATAGACTTAAAGCTAATGGCGCGAGTGAGCACATGGCCATCCATTTCTGGCAACACCACCTGCATAGCAATATCACGCGACCTTAACCCTTGTTTATGCTCGCGCCATGCTTCACAAGTGGTGGAAGACAACACCAGCTGCAAAACAGGAATGTCACCTTCAATAGGCAACTTAAAGTGCGTGGGCGCAGAGCTAAGGCTTGGGGCATCTACTTTGTTGCTAGCAAAGCCTAAGCTGCTTAATACCAGCTTAGTGTTAGATTGTTTTATGGTGTGGTTCACTAAAGCTAACGCTTGTGAATCTTTAAGCGAGGTAACAGCCAGTGCGATAGGGTTCATACCCTGTTCAATTAAGCTTGCCATTAAGCCATCAAACATACGTGTGTTACCACTTTGCAAGTGGCTACGATAAAACAGCAAAGCCACCACTGGAGCGTTTTGCAGGCCTTTAGTAAGGGTGTCTTTTTGCCAATCCATTAAGCTGGCTTGGGCTACACCTGGCTGATAAATTAATGCTTGGGGCAACTGCGCTGGTGGTTGCCAGCTTGTCTTAGTGAAGGAAGTGGATGTGTGTGTGGCTGGGCTTGGGAGACACTCTTGGTGCAAATAACGCAATAAATTAATGCCGTTGCTTACCCCGCCTTGGCGTAGATACTGCCAAATGAGCCCACAACATTCAGGGGTGCAAGAGCTAGCAAGAGTAAGCTGTGGGTCTGGCGCATCATCGCCTGGCACCAATATAAGAGTGCGCGAAGGTTTAGCTTTTTGCCATGCTTGTAAGCGCAAAAAACCATAATCCCAATAGCTTGCGCCACCTAGCAATGACACCATTACAATGTCTGCGTGCTCTAGCACCTTGTGCTCATAAAGATCAAAAGCAGCAGGCTTTAGCAGGTGGCTCCAGTTTGCCAAACGGACTGAAGGCAGTTCACTACCTAGCTGCTGCGCCGCTGTGGCTAGCATGGCTAAGCTAGTATCAGCGGCAGCCAAGATCACCATGGTTGCTGGGTCTTGACCTAGATCAACAATGCCTTCTTCTTCAACGAAGCCGCCAGGTTGTGCTGCAAGCAAGTGCATGGTGAGTGATTAAACCTCAGCCACTTTTAAGGCAAGCGTAAGCTCATCTGCATGTAAGTGTTTGCCGATCATCACTAAGGAGGTGCGGCGGGCTTCATCAGCACCCCACAAACGGTCAAAGTGGCTTTCTAAACGCTGGCCTACAGCCTGAATCACTTGGCGCATAGGTTTTCCAGGCAAGGCGGCAAAGCCTTTAGCGCGGTATATTTGTTGTTCAGCAAGTAGCTTGGATAAAGCGCT
>DKMQ01000073.1:6126-6565 GCA_002470565.1 Oceanospirillaceae bacterium UBA7410
CCGTGATCATGGTGATGATCATGATGCGTGTGTACCGCTTCAATGCGCTGCTCTGCAGCAGCTTCTAGGCCCAACACTAGCTCTAAAGAGGCATCACTTGTGCCATCTTCTTTTTGGCCAATGTAAGCAGTTTTAACTGCGCTAGGCACTTTAGCTGCAACCACTTCTGCCACACGGCTGCGCTGGTCGTCTGACAAAAGGTCACTTTTAGAGACGATCACAAGGTCTGCTGCACTTAATTGGTCATCCAATAGCTCGGCTAAGTCTGGATCATGGTTAAGGCTTTCATCAGCCAAACGCTGGGCTTGCACTTGATCTGCATCATGGGCAAAGCGTCCGGCGGCTACAGCTGGGCCATCGATCACGGTAATCACAGCGTCTACCGTGAAATGTTGCTTAATTTCTGGCCAGTTAAACGCCTGCACCAAAGGTTTTGGCA
>DKMQ01000073.1:6647-8658 GCA_002470565.1 Oceanospirillaceae bacterium UBA7410
ATGCAGCCGTTGGCTAGCTCATAAATGCCTTGTGAAGAGCTAGTGGGCGCTTGGCCTTCGTCATCACAATCTAGTGGGCAATTGCGCAACAAATCCGCATCAATATCTAGCTCGCCAAACTCGTTTACGATCACCGCAATACGCTTAGGGTCTTTACCACCAGAGATCTGGCGCAACACGTTAGACAATAAAGTGGTTTTACCACTGCCCAGAAAACCTGTAACAACAGTAGCGGGGATTTTTTTCAGTTGCATGGGATAACCTTGTGCCAAATGGCATGCTAAAAGAGTGTATGAAATTGCCCGCTATTTTGGCACAAAACGCCACTAAAATCAGCTTACTCTAGGCATAAACTATCTTTCATGCGACGCTTTTTAAAACGCTTTGTAAAAAATTAACACATTGAAGCGCCACATTATTTATGGGGCTTAAGGGAGGGCGTAACTAAAGATTAATTTCTCAACGGAAGAGCCAGAAATCAGGCGCTACAACGAACTGGTTATCCACACCATATAGCTGTGTTTTAGAAAAAAGAGCCTAAATCGCCCTTTTTTTGTAACTGGGTAAGCAATGCGCATAAAAAAGGCTAGATTTAAATTAACCTGTAAGATAATATTTCTATAAGAATGGTTATTAGAGTTACTCTCTAATGATAATTAGGAGTGCCAATAGGCCCTATAAGTGCACTTGTTGTACGCTATTTACTATTTGGAAGTATCGTGGAAATAATTAGAAGTAAAGAATTCAAATCTGAACGCGTTTGGGGTGCAAAAAACATCGCAAATATGAAAGGCATTACGACACGCTTGCATTGGACTGATCAACCTTATAAGTGGCATGTAAACGATGGAGAAGAAGTTTTTGTTGTTTTAGATGGCATTGTTGAAATGCTATTTATAGAAAATGGAATTGAGCAATCAACGGTTCTAGAAACTGGTGATATATTTTATGCTTCTATTGGAACTGAGCATATTGCACATCCCTGCGGAGAAGCAAGAATTTTAGTTGTAGAATCCGAAGGAAGCTTATAACAAGTCATTTAAATGGAAAATTAACTGTTGGCCATCACTTCGCGGTTATAGCCAAAAATCTTTTGCCGTTTAGCAAAGCGTTAGGAGTACAGGAGAGTTTGGTGTTGGCTTTAATGAACAAAATTCATAGAGATACAAAATTAACAGCTGTTGTTTATGGGACTTTTAGCTCATTAGTTGCAGCAATAATTATTGAGTTTTCACCTCCAATTTTTTTATTTCTTTCGGAACATAGTTTTGATTTTTTTAAAAACTATGTTGATTCTAAATATGCAAAATCTGCTTCCCTTGAAGCCACAAATTATTCATTTTATATAAGTTTTGTTATATTTATTATTTCATGTGTCATATTTATTGAAGTATTTGGAAGAGTAACTTCGATACTGAAAGATGATGAGAAAAAAGAAGACATAACAAACAACGAAGAATCACCTAAATGGGTATCCAAAACGCTTCAATTTGCCAAGCTAATGGCTATTTTCTATTTAATTTCAGCTCTCATGTTTATTGTAGGAGAGACTATCGTCCTAAATAACATAGGCGACTTTAAGCAACATATTAGAATCATAACTCCATATATTTCAGAAGCACAGAAAAACGAGCTTATTTCAGAATGGTCTCAAATGAGAAATGTCGAAGATTACAATAAGCTGTATGAAGAATTACTTTCCATATCTAAAAAAAATGAAATTACACTTTATAAAAATCAAAGATATTAATGTGTTACTAAAAAGTCGTTTTAAACGACAAAAATAGTTGGTTTCTGCTTCTGCGTCGCTTATTTTAGTCAACATTTTGTTGCCCTTTAAATCAGGCGTTCGGTTCATATGTGATCTTCAGCGAAGCAATGAGCATGGGTAAAATAATAGCCTGTGCATTAATTGTGGGAGGTTTATTAGTTAATACTTTTGGGCATAAACTACAAACACGATAGCAATTACCAACTGATTGCCCACAAACCCTGATCCATACTATGATAT
>DKMQ01000079.1:0-6364 GCA_002470565.1 Oceanospirillaceae bacterium UBA7410
AATGGTAGCGCAAGGGCTGCGCCACCAAAACCAAGGCCTGCACGGACAAAACCAGACCAAACAAAAATGCAGCTGATCGCGACAAGCTGTGCAGTGCTAAAGTCCATAAGTTTTATAATACATATGTATTCCCTTTTATGAAATTTAGCGTTTTTGCCCGTCTATACGCACCCATTCGTCTTTAGACACTACGCTATGCATGTCAAACCATGGTGTATAAGCAGCTATCACAGCATCGGCTTGATGATCCAGAATGCCAGACAAAGCGATTAAACCTTTGGGTTTGGTAAGTGCGGCAAGGCGCGCTGCCATATCTATTAATGGGCCTGCTAATATATTGGCTAGCATTACATCAACTGCCTTGTTAGGGGCGTTTTCAGGTAAAAATACCGGAATGGTATCGGCGCTAATACCGTTACGCTTGGCGTTATCAATTGTTGAGGTTAATGCTTGGGTATCGTTGTCTACGCCTACAACATGCTCAGCGCCCATCAGAATGGCGCCAATGGCTAGGATGCCTGAGCCACAGCCGTAATCTATGACAGTTTTGCCTTCCCAGTTTTGCTGTGCAATCCACTGTAAGCATAGAGCAGTAGTGGGGTGGCTGCCTGTGCCAAAAGCTAAGCCTGGATCTAACATAAGGTTTGCAGCACTTGGGTCTGGCGCTGGTTTCCAGCTAGGGCAAACCCACAGGCGTTCACCAAACTGAATAGGTTCAAAGCGATCCATCCACTGCCTTTCCCAATCTTTATCTTCTAAAATTTCTAGCTTGTAGGTGGGGAAGTGAGTGCTAGGAAAAGCCTCTTGCCAGCCGTTTCTAAGGTGATCTAATAGAGCATCACTATCGGTATCTGCTTCAAACAAACCCATAACTTGGGTGTCTTGCCATAAAGGGGTGGTGCCTTTGATAGGCTCAAAGACAGGTTGGTCTGCACCATCTAGCATGCTCACCGCCCCTGCGCCGCATAGTAATAGCATGTCCTCTAAAAATTCAGAATTTTCAGGTGTAGAAGATAAGGTAATTTGAACCCAAGGCATAAAGATCTCTGGAAGCGGTTAGGCTTAATATATGGGGTTAAAAAAAAGGGCCAGTACCCAGTATCTGCATAAAATAATGCAGGTGCTGGGTTTAAGCCCTTTTGCCTTAACTTAATAGAGGTTATAAATGCTTCTATTAAGTTAAGGCGAGTATGTCAAAACGAAGGTTTAGAGGCCTAGTTTCTTTTCTAAGTAATGGATATTAACCCCACCTTCAGCAAAAAGTGCATCACGTACAATTTCTTGTTGTAAAGCGATGTTAGTCTTGATGCCATCAATGATCATTTCATCCAAAGCCACTTCCATACGTTTTAATGCTTGTTTGCGTGTAGGCGCATGGGTGATGATTTTCGCAATCATAGAATCATAAAAGGGTGGCACCGTGTAACCACTATAAAGATGGGAGTCCACCCTTACACCTAAGCCACCTGGAGCGTGAAACTGTGTCACTTTTCCTGGGCATGGCATGAAGGTTTTAGCATCTTCTGCGTTGATGCGACACTCAAAGGCATGGCCATTGATGACGATGTCTTCTTGCTTCACAGATAGTGGTAAACCACTAGCAACAAGCAGCTGTTCTTTGATGATGTCTATGCCAGTAATCATTTCTGATACAGGGTGCTCTACCTGAACACGAGTGTTCATTTCAATGAAATAGAAACCACCATCCTCATATAAAAATTCGAATGTACCAGCGCCTCTGTAACCAATTTCAAGACAAGCATCGGTGCAGCTTTTAAGTACTTGCGCACGAGCAGCTTGATCCATGTGAGGTGCTGGAGCTTCTTCTACTACTTTTTGATGACGGCGCTGCATGGAGCAGTCACGGTCGTAAAGGTGGATAACACCACCTTGGCCGTCAGCCAAAATCTGCACTTCTACATGGCGCGGATTTTGTAAAAACTTTTCCATATAAACCGTATCATTACCAAAAGCACCTTTGGCTTCGCCTTTGGTGACTGCAATAGAGGTAATTAGAGATTCTTCATTCTCTACCACACGCATTCCGCGACCACCGCCACCTGCAGAGGCTTTAATGATAACAGGGTAGCCAATGCCTCTTGCGATACGCTTGGTGCGTTCTTCATCATCATCTAAAGGGCCGTCAGAGCCTGGTACTGTTGGTACGCCTGCTTTTTGCATAGCTTTAATCGCTGCTACCTTATCGCCCATAATGCGAATAGTTGCAGCAGTAGGTCCGATAAAGGTAAAGCCACTAGTTTCTACCATTTCTGCGAAGTCTGCATTTTCTGCCAAGAAACCATAGCCAGGATGGATGCCTGTGGCGTGTGTCACTTCTGCCGCTGATAAAATGCGTGGGATGTTTAAATAGCTTTCGGTTGACGAGTTGGGGCCAATGCACACCGCCTCATCAGCCAAACGCACGTGCATTAGGTCTTTGTCTACTTTGGAGTGCACGGCTACGGTTTTAATGCCTAATTCTTTACAGGCACGTAAAATACGTAGGGCGATTTCTCCACGGTTAGCAATAACAACTTTTTCTAACATAGGAAACTCCGGTATTAGGCAATAGTGACCAGAGGTTGATCAAATTCAACGGCTTCACCATCTTCGACCAATATCGCGGTAATAGTGCCGGATTTGTCGGCTTCAATTTGGTTCATCATTTTCATCGCTTCGATGATACAAATAACGTCACCTTCTTTAACTTTTTGGCCTACTTCAGAAAACGCTGGTGCGCCAGGAGACGGGCAGCGATAAAAGGTTCCAACCATAGGCGAGGCTACTGCATGGCCATTCACAGCAGGTGCGCTTGCAGCAGCAGGTTCAGCTGCTACAGCAGGTGGTGCAGCAGCAATCGCAGCTACTGGAGCGGCTTGCATTACTGGTGCAGCAGCAGCCATCATTGCTGAAGAGGCGCGACTAATGCGCACTGACTCTTCACCTTCTTTAATTTCAATTTCGTTAATGTCAGACTCTTCTAGTAACTCGATGAGCTTTTTTACTTTACGAATATCCACATGATCTCCTGTGTATCTTTTTTAAATGAAAATTAACTGCTCAAACGCCCAATGGCGGCGTCCATAGCAAAATGATAACCGTCAGCACCTAGGCCACAAATAACGCCTTGAGCAATATCGGATAAATAAGAATGATGACGAAATTTTTCGCGTTGATGCACATTGCTTAGATGCACTTCAATAAAGGGAATGTTTACTGCAAGCAATGCGTCGCGCAGGGCCACGCTTGTGTGTGTGTATGCTGCTGGGTTAATAACGATGTACTGGACGCCATCTTCTTGGGCTTGATGAACTGCCTCTATGAGCTCGTGCTCGGCGTTACTTTGCTTACAATGTAAAATAACATCAGCTTGCTGGCATTGTAGTTGGCACTGTGATTCTATCTGCGCCAAGGTGAGCGTGCCGTAGATTCCAGGCTCTCGTTTACCAAGTAGGTTGAGGTTTGGACCATTAAGTAGCAGGATATGTGCCATTAAATACTTTCCATTGCGCCAGCAAGTTAATGAAGATAATGGAAGATGATAGCAGGTTGGCAGGATTTTGCCGAAGTTTTTATACTTTATTTAACCCTAGAGGAGTCTGCGCTCCTGTGCCACTGTTATGTTACTCTTGTAGGGGTAAACTATATTGGATGCTTTTTATGACTTTGACCGCTTTACGTTTATACCTGCGCCTTAACACTGTTGTTCTTAGCAGTGTGTTTTTCATGCTCACAGGGTGTGCTACGCAACTCCCTATAAAAGCGCAGGGGCAACAAGTCACTAATGATCAAAGTGTTGGGCTTGCCCAATCATCACCTGTGTTAAAGGCTTTGGCGCCGATAGAGCCGAGCGCAAACCTAGTTCCTATCGTTAAGGACATTACTGAGCAGAAGTCTGGTGTGGTTAAAAATGACACTGCTAAGACTCAGGTGTCTGAGGTTGAGGTTGAGGTTAATAATACTCAGCCTTCTGACGGTGTTGCTTTCTTATTAGGCGAAGCTGGGTGGGCTTTTTCGAATGATAAGTTAACGACGCCAAAAGGAGAAAGTGCATATTATTTTCTAACTCAGGTGCTAGACAGAAATCCAGACAACCCACAGGCACTTGACGCTTTAGAAAAAATTGTCCAACGATATTATGAGTTGTTACGTAATAGCTTAAAAAAGGGCAAGCTGGAACAGGCTCGTGTATTTTGGTCTAGAGCTAAGAAAGTGAAACCTCAACATCAAAAACTTAATGAAATGAAGGCTTTGATAAACGATTATGCAGTTACTAAAAAACTTACAGCAGCGCCTGAGCTAGTCACAAAAAAGCTACTGAAGCCAGTATCTGGTCCAGTGACTAAAACACCAACCATGAGAACTCAAAGGCTGCCATTGCCCGCTAAATTAATTGGCCAGCAAGATGAACATTTGGCCAAGTGGTTGATCACTGTGGCACAACAGGCTCAAAAATTACAGGCCACCATATTAATTGTTGTCCCTAAAGATAATCAAGCACGGTGGGTCTATAAAGTAATGAATGGTGCTGATCCAGAGCAGCGCATCCGAGCTAATATAAAGCATAGCAAGCCAGTGCGGCTAGAAGTTACTTACCTAGCGCGCAAAGATGAGCTTGAAATTTACTCGAACTAACAGCATATATGCATAGATTGTAGTTGTTAATATTTAAAGGTATTCATAAGGAAGTAAAAAATGCTGAGCATTAAGCAGGGATTTCGTAACATTAAAGAAGATTATGTGGATGGCAGCCACTGGATACTTAAGTCAGTGGCTGCCTTTGTGCTGGTGTATGTGTTGATAGCCATGGTGCTGGGTTTTTATTGGAATAGTGAGCCTGACGTTTTGCCGCCCAGTAACAACCAGGCCGTGACGGGCGCAGCGACCACAACAGCCTTGTTAAATGTAGCGACTACTTTACTGGACAAGCCAGGTGGATACCTCTCTAACGATGTCTCCTTGCCTGGCGTGTGGATGGATAATATTCCTAATTGGGAATATGGTGTTTTAATTCAAGTGCGTGATTTATCTCGAGCATTGCGTAAAGATTTTAGTAGATCGCAATCGCAGTCTACTGAAGATGTTGACTTAGCTGTGGCAGAGCCGCAATTCAATTTTGATAGCCAAAGCTGGATGTTGCCATCAAGCGAGGGAGAGTATCGTACTGGTATAAATGCACTTGGACGTTATCTTGAGCGGTTGTCTGATCAGCAGCAAAGCCAAGCGCAATTTTATGCCCGCGCAGATAATTTAACTAGATGGTTAGGTGACGTAGAAACACGATTGGGTAGTTTGTCTCAGCGACTTAGTGCCAGTGTAGGCCAGATGCGCTTAAACACAGATTTGGCAGGAGATGCGTCAGCCACGCAATCCACCATCACGTCGTCAGAGCTAGAAATTAAAACGCCTTGGTCTCAAATTGATGATGTATTTTATGAGGCCCGCGGAGCAAGTTGGGCATTAATACAACTATTGCACGCGATTGAAGTGGACTTTAGTTCAGTGCTAGAAAAGAAAAATGCACTAGTGAGTTTGCGTCAAATTATTCGTGAGTTAGAAGCCACCCAAGAAACCTTATGGAGTCCGATGATAATGAATGGTTCTGGATTTGGTTTGATGGCCAATCATTCATTGGTGATGGCATCTTATATATCCCGCGCTAATGCAGGCATCATAGATCTAAGAGAGTTGTTAACTCAAGGGTAGGGTAGCACACGATCTCATTGCCTGCGCAAAGAGATCGTGTATTGTTGCTGCTTTAGCCTTTGTAGGCTGCGGCTGCAACTTGGATTTTAGCTTTTGCAGACTCTACGCCTTCCCAGCTCTCAACCTTAACCCATTTGCCTTTTTCTAGGTTTTTGTAGTTTTCAAAAAACTCTTTGATTTGATTGCGTAGCATTTCTGGTAAATCGGTGATGTCTTGCACATCATTATAGGCTTGAGTTAGCTTTTCATGAGGTACTGCTAAAAGCTTGGCGTCTTCACCTGCTTCATCAGTCATGTTTAAAACGCCTACTGGACGGCAGCGGATCACACTTCCAGGTACAACAGGGTAAGGGGTAACAACTAATACATCTAGCGCGTCGCCATCATCGGCTAAGGTGTTGTTAATATAGCCATAGTTGGCTGGATAAAACATTGGCGAAGCCATGAAGCGGTCAACAAATAAAGCGTCAGCGTCTTTGTCAATTTCGTACTTAACAGGGCTGCTGTTAGCTGGAATTTCAATGACAACGTAAATGTCGTGGGGTAAGTCTTTACCGGCTGGGATGTTTTGATAGCTCATGATCTAGTTTGATCCTAATAATAGTTAATAATACTGTGATGATTAATGCGCTGAGTTAGCTAATTTTTTGACTAATAT
>DKMQ01000079.1:6501-11201 GCA_002470565.1 Oceanospirillaceae bacterium UBA7410
CCTGCTTGTTCAATCAGAAAGCTCATAGGGTTACCCTCATACATTAAGCGCAGTTTGCCAGCTTTACTTGGATCGCGACTGTCGTAGGGGTACATGAATATGCCGCCGCGGGTCAAAATGCGGTGTACTTCAGCCACCATTGAAGCGATCCAGCGCATGTTGAAGCGTTTCCCCAAAGGGCCTTCTTCACCCAGTAGTAAGTCGTTAACATACGCTTGCATTGGAGCTTGCCAAAAGCGCTGATTAGAGATGTTAATAGCAAACTCTGCAGTGGTTGTAGGCACTTGCACTTGATCTTGTGTTTGGTAAAACACGCCATCTGCACCTAAGTTATACATTGCCACACCTTTGCCTGTGGTCATAGCAAGAATGACAGAGGGTCCATATAACACATAGCCTGCGGCGATTTGTTTATTACCTGCCTGTAAAAAAGTGTCCGCAGTAACTTCCGTGCAGTCTTTAGGTAGTGCAAGTATGGAAAAAATAGTGCCTACGGTGACGTTTACATCAATGTTTGAGCTGCCATCTAAAGGGTCGAAAGTGACAAGATATTGTCCTTCTTCGTTGCCTGCAATAACGTCTTCCTCTTCTTCAGATGCAATGCCTGCCACACTTCTATTAGCTAGCAGCACTTGCTTGAGCAAGTCGTTGGAAATGACGTCCAAATTTTTCTGTACTTCACCTTGAATATTTTCTTGCTCAGCAGAGCCATAAAGGCCACTTAAAGCGCCTCCACGTAAACGCTCGGCAATATTTTTACAGGTGATAGTGATTGAGTCGACTACTGATACAAGTTGGGGGTCAACTTGGGCTTGCTCAAGGGCTTGATCGAGGCTCAGCATTAGATTTTTATATGTCCATTATAGCGCTTAAAAGTTGGGCGTTATTGTACGACACTTACTCTAAAAAGTCTTGCGGCTTAAGTCTAATTGTGAGCTCTTTTATGTTGTTTTGACGCGCTGTGTATCATCTTCAAGCGCCATATTGATGAGAACGAGGTATTGCTGTTGTTGCGGGTATTAGCTAATGGCCTGTTAGCTGGTACAATGATGTTTAAATTCACTGCGCAATTAATTTTATGAATACTACGTTTGCTCATCGCTCATCCCATGGTGAGGCGCCTTTTAAGGTGACTTTGGCGATCACTGGCGCTTCAGGTGCCCAATATGGTTTGCGGTTGTTGCAATGCCTGTTGGTTGCTAAATGTGAAGTATCGTTGATGGTGTCTGCAGCTGCACAAGTAGTGCTAGCCACAGAAACAGACCTAAAGGTGCCGTCAGCAACGGCAGCGATGCAGGCTTTTTTTACTGATTTATATGGTGCTAGTGAAGGCCAGCTTCGCGTATTTGCAAAGCAGCAGTGGATGGCCCCGGTCGCATCAGGCTCTGGTGGTGGCGATGCTATGGTGGTGTGTCCGTGTAGCACAGGGAGTTTGTCAGCAATAGCATGCGGGGCAAGTAATAACCTTATTGAGCGTGCGGCTGATGTGCATTTAAAGGAGCGTAGAAAGTTGATTCTGGTGCCAAGAGAAGCGCCGTATTCGGAAATTCATCTAGAGCATATGCTTAAATTAACACGCATGGGGGCGGTAGTTATTCCTGCAAGCCCTGGGTTTTATAATAGACCCCAAAGTGTGGCAGATATGATTGATTTTGTGGTGGCTAGAATACTCTCCCAGCTTGGGTTGCCCCAGACTTTAGTGCCAGCTTGGGGTGAATAGATAAATTCGATTAATTAATTTCGCTTTTGCTCTATTTGGCTTAGATTCAGGCTATAATGTGCGCGCTAGTATTTTCACTAAAATTTAAGAGTTCATTGCCATGTCTGTCGTCAATTATATGCAAAAACTAGGAGTTCAAGCAAAAGCTGCAAGTTCAGTTTTGGCTATAGCGCCGACTATGGCCAAAAACAAGGCTCTTTTGGCCATGGCCAGCGCTTTAAACGCATCCAGGTCAAACCTAATTGCAGCTAACGAGAAAGATTTAGCCGCAGGCAAAGCGCGCGGTTTAGATGACGCCATGCTTGATCGCCTTAAAGTAACCAACGAAGGCATTGACGCCATGATGGTAGGGCTGCAGCAGGTTGCAGCGCTAGCAGATCCTGTTGGAGAAATTTCAGAAATGAGCTTTCGCCCCTCCGGTATACAGCTTGGTAAAATGCGTGTCCCTTTAGGTGTTGTTGGTATTATTTATGAGTCTCGGCCCAACGTTACTGTAGATGCAGCCAGTTTATGTATTAAGTCGGGTAATGCTGCCATTTTAAGAGGTGGCTCAGAAGCCGCTCATTCAAATCAAGCTATTGCTCAATGTGTAAAGCAAGGCCTACTAGAAGCTGGATTGCCTTCAGCATCAGTGCAGGTGGTAGAAACCACAGACCGTGCTGCTGTAGGTGAGCTGATCACCATGGCAGAGTATGTTGATGTCATTGTGCCTCGTGGCGGCAAAAGCTTAATTAAGCGGGTGAGTGCCGAAGCGCGCATACCTGTGATTAAACACCTGGATGGTAATTGCCATGTGTATATTGATGATGAAGCTAACGCCAGCAAGGCTATTAACATAGCCATTAATGCTAAAACTCGACGTTATGGTGTATGTAACGCGATGGAGTCTTTGTTAATCGCTGAGTCTCGTGTGGCTGAAATATTGCCCCAACTTGCCCAAAGCCTGCAAGAGTTTAATATTGAGCTGCGCTTATGTCCGCAAGCGATGGCCCAAATTGGCAGTTACCACAGCACTATTGTTGCGGCCACAGAAGATGACTGGTATACAGAGTATCTTGCGCCTGTATTGTCTATTAAAGTAGTGGCTAATATGGATGCCGCTATTAAGCACATTAACGTTTATGGCTCCCATCATACCGATGTGATTGTGAGCGAAAACTACACCAAAGCACGTGAGTTTATAGCGCGGGTAGATTCAAGTTCGGTTATGATCAATGCATCCTCGGCTTTTGCAGACGGTTTTGAATATGGCCTGGGTGCAGAAATAGGTATTTCTACTGACAAGATACATGCGCGTGGGCCTGTTGGGCTGCAAGGTTTAACGTCTCAAAAATATGTAGTTTTTGGTGATGGACATATCCGCACCTAATGTAAGCCCAGCAGCCAGAGTGCTGTGGGGTGGTACCTTTGACCCTATCCATGAAGGCCATGTGTCTTTGGCTATTGAGCTAAGTAACTATTTAGGTGTTCAACCCCTATATCTTTTACCTAATAGCCAGCCTGCCCATAGGCATGCGCCTGTTGCAACGTCGAAGCAAAGGGCAAAAATGTTGACTTTGGCGATTCAAAGTCATGAGCAGTTAGCTATAGATATGCGCGAAATTGAGCGCCAAGGACCAAGCTATAGTGTGCTAACTATGGCTGAAGTAAGGCAAGAAATAGGCCCTATGATGCCGTTGATATGGTGCTTGGGTGTGGATGCTTTTGCGCAATTAACACAATGGCACCGCTGGCAAGAATTACTAACATACGGGCACCTGTTGGTGCTTACAAGGCCACAAGTAAGTTGGCCTAAAGATCCTGAGTTGCTTACTTGGTATACAGCTCACAAAGTGGATGAAGCTAAACAGTTATTAGCATCACCATCTGGTCAGGTGGCCCACCTGAAATTAGGGCAACATGACGTATCTGCAACACAGATACGTCAGCAGCTGTGCTTAGGTTATCAACCAAGTGCAACAGAATTAGCGCCTGCAGTGGCACACTACATTGCAAGCCAAAGCCTTTACGGCATTAATTAGATTTTTGGAACACAAATTATGGCTATGCCAATTGAAGACTTATTAAAATTGATCACCAGTGCCTTAGAAGATATGAAAGGCAAAGACATTGTACTTCTAGACGTACGTGGTTTATCAAATGTTACTGATTACATGGTAATCGCAACGGGAACCTCTAATCGCCATGTAAAGTCCTTAGCAGACGAAGTTTCTTTCCAAGCTAAACAAAATGGCGTTGCTCCTTTGGGTATTGAAGGTGAAATGAGTGGCGATTGGGTGTTGTCAGATCTAGGTGATGTTGTGGTTCATGTGATGCAAGCTGAAGCTCGTGATTTTTATGACCTAGAGCGTTTGTGGAACCCAGCACTTAAAGAAAATTTATCTAGTGATGTAGAGCCTCGCCTATAAATGAAGATTAAGTTGCTAGCAGTAGGCACCAAAATGCCTGCTTGGGTGACGCAAGGTTATGATGAGTATGCTCGCCGTATGCCCAGCGATATGCAATTGCAGTTACAAGAGCTAGGCTTAGGATTTCGGGGTAAAGGTGCGGATTTAAAACGTGCCATTGCTAAAGAAGGAGAACAGATGTTGTCATCTATCCCAGCACAAGATTATGTTATTGCGCTAGATGTGCTTGGTAAGCCTTGGAGTACACAAGAGCTAGCTAAGCAGTGTGGTGATTGGCGTATGGGTGGAAAAAATGTCACTCTACTTATCGGTGGGCCAGACGGATTAGCCGATTCTTGTTTGGCAAGGGCTGACCAACGTTGGTCTTTATCACCTCTTACACTCCCTCATCCATTGGTGCGTGTGTTACTTGCTGAGCAAATCTACCGCGCCTGGAGTTTGCTTAATAATCACCCCTATCATAAGTAGCTGAGCAGATTATGCCCTGGTTAAAGATGGATTCTCAGCGCCAAGAAGTCAGCCAATTTAAAGCCCGCCTTTGGTGGGCTTTGCTGCTTATAGTGTTGGTTTTT
>DKMQ01000079.1:11346-20127 GCA_002470565.1 Oceanospirillaceae bacterium UBA7410
GGGCACAAAGGCATCGATTCTATGCTCACTGAGCTAGCTGAAGTGGTTACCATTGATCAAGATGACATTAAACGTTTTAAACGTCGGTTAAATCAGCCCCGCAGGCCTTTTAGTCCAGTAACATTACGTTTTCAATTGAACCCTACAGAAATTGCTCAAATTACTGTTAATCAACACCGTCTTCCAGGCGTTAGAATCGTACCAGAGTTGGTGCGTTACTACCCCATGGATGATGGTTTTGTGCATGCTTTGGGTTATGTGGGGCGCATTAATGATCGAGATTTAGCCAAGCTGGATAGTGTTAATTACAGTGCCACCCACCATGTTGGAAAATTGGGTGTTGAACGCTTTTACGAAAATGAATTGCATGGCACTGTGGGGCACCAAACAGTAGAAACTAATGCTAGAGGCAGAGTTTTACAGGTATTAGAGCGCTTTGAACCAGTGCCTGGTAAAGATATTACTCTATTTTTAAATGCTCAATTACAACAAGCTGCTGTGAAATTGTTAGAGGGAAAGCGTGGTGCAATTGTAGCAATAGACCCCAGCACTGGTGGGGTGTTAGCTATGGCTAGTGCGCCAACTTATGGCGCTAATCAATTCGTAACTGGCATTAGCAATGCCAATTACCAAGCGCTACGCAATTCTGACGACCTGCCTTTATTCAATCGAGCATTAAGGGGTCGATATCCTCCAGCGTCTACGGTTAAACCTGTGATTGCTCTTGCAGGCATGGATACTGGCTTAGTCCCTCGTAACTATTCCCTTTGGGACCCAGGCTACTATCAGCTTACAGAAGGTGGGCGCTTTTATCGTGACTGGAAAGAAGGGGGTCACGGACGTGTCGATATGCATAAATCTATCGTTGAGTCTGTAGACACCTATTATTATGCAATTGCCCATTTGATGGGCAATGATCCAATGACAAAATATCTTGCCAAATTTGGGTTTGGGCAAGTGACCATTGCAGATCAGCCAGAAGCTACTAAGGCTGTGTTACCCACCAAGCAATGGAAAAGCATTAATCGGAATGCGTCTTGGTTTCCAGGAGATTCTTTAAACCTTGGTATTGGACAAGGGTTTTTATCAGCCACACCCACTCAGATAGCAAGTATGACTATGGTGTTGGCTAATAAAGGCCAATGGCACCAAGTGCGTATGATTAAGGCTATTAATGGCCAAGCGGTTACTAAGGTGAGTGACATAGGTCGTAATGATCCAAAGCAACCAATTGATATTAAGCTCAAACGAAATAGCGATTGGGACGGTGTACATAACGCCATGATAGACGTGATGCATGGGGCAAAAGGCACTGGGCGTCGCAGTGGCGCCAATAGTAGTTATAAAATGGCTGGAAAAACAGGCACAGCTCAAGTGTTGGGGATAAAGCAAGACAGCACCTATGATGCAGATAAAATTGCTGAACGTTTTCGTGACCATGGCTTGTACATAGGCTGGGCTCCTGTTAATAATCCAAAAATTGCCATTGCAGTGATTATTGAAAATGGCGGAGGCGGAAGCTCTGCAGCAGCACCTTTGGCCCGTAAGCTTTTCGACTTATACGTTTTAGAGCCCAAACCTGAGGTGAAATCAGAAGACAATGTGGGAGGCTCATAATTATGGCGGACTTCCAGCGCAGCGCCCCAGATGCAAAAGGACACTTAAGAAAGGGCCCAGGGCTCTGGGTAAAGCTTAGGCTAGATCCATTTTTATTGATATTGATATTTGCCATTATGTCTTTTGGCTTATTAGTACTTTACTCTGGCTCTGGTGCGAGTGACGCTGCGGTGCAAAGACAATCAATACGCTATGGCGTAGCCTTGCTAGTGGTTATTTTCATCACGCAAATGAACCTACGTCATGCGCAACGCTGGATTCCTTTGGTATATATTGCTGGGCTTTTATTGCTGCTTGCTGTGCTCTTTTTTGGCGTGGGTGCTAAAGGTGCTCAGCGTTGGCTGGAGCTACCAGGCTTACCGCGATTTCAGCCATCAGAAATGATGAAGCTGGCTGTACCTCTTATGGTCTCATGGTATTTGGCTAGTAGGCCCAGACCCCCTTCGCTAGCACACGTATTTGTGGCTATATTATTAGTTGCGATACCTGTATTACTCATTGCAAAGCAACCTGATCTTGGCACTGCATTACTTGTGGGAAGCTCTGGTGTTTTTGTGATCTTCTTTGCGGGGTTATTGTGGCGTTATTTAATAGCTGCAATGGTAATAGGCGCTGCAGGTTTGCCCCTTTTATGGATGGGGATGCGCGAATACCAAAAACAGCGGGTGCTGACATTTTTAGACCCAGAAAGCGACCCTTTGGGTGCAGGTTGGAATATTATCCAGTCTAAAATTGCGATCGGTTCAGGTGGTATTAATGGGAAGGGATGGTTACAAGGTACGCAATCACACCTAGACTTTTTACCAGAGACCCATACTGACTTTATCGTTGCTGTACTTGCTGAAGAGTTTGGTTTAATGGGTGTTTGTTTATTACTTGCCCTCTATTTTCTAGTGTTACTTAGAGGTCTAGTGATCGCTGGATCTGCAGCGCATCCGTTTGATCGAATGTTAGCGGCAAGTTTAACCCTCACTTTCTTCGTATATGTAGTGGTTAATATCGGTATGGTTAGCGGTTTGTTACCCGTGGTTGGTGTCCCATTGCCTATGGTAAGCTATGGAGGTACATCGGCTGTCACTTTGATGGCAAGTTTGGGTTTATTAATGTCTATACATGCCCGCAGGCCTCAACGTACTTAGAGATAGCGCACTTAGATTAGCGGATATACTTAATGGGTAGGCGCTGTGTCACTCTGGTCATTAATTCATAACCTATAGTGCTTGAGTGTCTTGCAACTTCATTGATATTCAAATCTTTGCCCCATAAACATACCGGATCACCTATTTTAACCCCCGGAAGATCTGTCACATCTAAAGTAATCATGTCCATAGATACGCGGCCAACAAGGCTAGCACGCTGGCCGTTTACCAACACTGGTGTGCCAGAAGCAGCATTACGAGGGTAACCATCTCCATAGCCAATGGATACAGTGGCGATGACTGAAGTGCGCTTAGCGGTCCATGTTTGTGCATAACCCACTGTTTGTCCAGCCTCAATTTCACGCAAAGACGTTATGGCAGAATACATCCCCATAACGGGCTGTAAACCCTGACTTGAAGGGTGATCTGCATCTAGGGGTGAATTACCATAAAGCATGAACCCCGCTCGGTTCCAATCAGCGTGGGCTTTTGGCCACGCCATAATAGCGGGTGAGTTGGCCAAACTTAAAGGCGTATTAAAAGGCTCAACGGTGTCCATAAAAAGCTTTAGCTGATGCTTAGTGAAGTCGTTATTAATTTCATCAGCACTGGCAAAGTGAGTAGCAAATACGATGCCTTGGGCTACGTTATCACTTGCCCGTAACTGTTGATAATAGCGATCCACATTGCTTGGGCTTAAGCCTAAACGGTGCATGCCAGTATCTACTTTAATCCATACTGTAATAGGTTTGGCTAAATTGGCATTCAATATAGCACTAACTTGCGTAGGATCTTCTACCATGACCCAAAAACCTTGCTCAGCAGCAACAGCCACTTCGTCAGCGCTAAAGAGCCCCTCTAGTAATACGATGGGCTTATGGATGCCTGCTTTGCGCAATACTAAAGCTTCTTCAATACAGGCCACGCCAAATATAGGGGCATAGGGTTGTAAAGCCATAGCGCACTCTATTGCTCCATGACCGTATGCATTAGCTTTAACTACAGCCATAGTCTGTGAGTGAGGAGCTAGACTGCAGGCCCATTGATAATTATGAACCAATGCAGACAGGTCTACGGCCATATAACTTGGACGGGCCATGATGAAGTCTCTAGTAGTTAAATTTGCCAGCGCTGTATAGTTGAGCAGCTTTTTCCCATACAGGGCCAGGCTTACCATCACCTACCAATTGACCGTCAATTTGAGTCACTGGGGCAATTTCTTTACTAGAGCTGGAAATCCAAATTTCGTCAGCATCAAACACTTCTTCTCTTGTGACATTTCGTTCTTCTACAGCAATGCTGCCGTCTTCACGCAATACGCCTAAAGCAATCAGGCGAGTGATGCCTGGTAAAATTTGATTATCCAACACGGGTGTAATTACGGTGCCGTTTTTAACAATATATGCATTGCAGGCGCCGCATTCAGTTAGTTCACCTTGTTCATTAAATAACAAAACTTCGTCACTACCTTGGCTGTAGCCTTGCTGATAATGCATTACATTACCAAGTAAAGAAATGGACTTAATGTTGCACTTCTTCCAGCGATGATCTTGCATGGTGGTTACTTTGTAGGCATTAACTTTATCTCGCTGCGGAATAGGAGCAGCCGGAATAGCCGTAGGCATAGCAAAGACTGTAGGCGTTACACCTGCAGGGTAGGGGTGATGGCGCTTAGTGTCGGCACCACGGGTGACGTGTAAATATAGTCCAACTTGAGGATCAGGGTTGAGATTAATCAACTCCTGGCATAGGTCACGCCATTGATCATGGCTCCAGTTAAGCTGTATTTCTAATGCGGCCAAACCTTCGATCATACGGTCAATATGTGGCCCAAAACCCACCATTTTTCCACCATAAGAAGGAATCACTTCATAGATGCCATCACCAAACAAAAAGCCCCGATCCAAAGGTGAAATTTTAGCTTCTTCCATGGGTATAAAACTGCCATTAAGGTAAACAATGCTCATAACTTAATCTCTAATAATTTGACTAACCAGTTGACTGGCGCTGTCGGCTAATAATTGTGGTAATAAACGATCTTCATCTTGACGCCAACCACAACAAAATTTTAGTTTTGGAGGTGCTGGATCAACATTAAATGCGATAAGCCGTTCATTGTTTAACGCATCTTCTACAATAGGTTGAGGCAATAAAGCAATGCCGGCACCTTGTTCGGCCATAGCTAATAAGCCAGACACTGAATTGCTGGTATGAAATTTTGGCTTTTCTGCCACTTGGCTAAATAATTCTTGCAAGTGCTTTCCTGGGCCTGTGGCTGCTGGAAAGCTTAAAATAGGGCATCGACTTAAAGCGTTGATGTCCATACTACGGCTATTTTTGGCAAAGTGAGGGCTCCCTACCCACACTTGTGGAAGCGAGCTTAGTGGCTGGGTGTTAACAGACACTGCTTGCCCTGTGTACACCATTAGCGCTAGGTCTAGTTGGTGTTCCTCTAGCTGCTTATATAGCGATAAAGACAAGTCTATAGTGAGTTCGAATTGGATTAATGGGTGCTGCTCACGCCACACCTTTAACAAATCTCTTAGCCATAAGTGCGCTACAGTGTCTGCAATGCCAATACGAAATACACCCTGTTGAGGGGCGTCATCTTGTAACTGAGCCTTCATTTCACTACTAATAGCCACTAAGCGTTCGGCAAAAGGTAGTAATTGCCTGCCCCGTGCAGTAAGTTTGGTGCCACTTTGATCTCGTTTAAATAGCTTAACCCCTAGCTCTTCTTCTAAAGTGGCAATGCGAGCAGAAATCGCAGGCTGAGACGCATGTAACTGAGACGCAGCACCGTGGAAACTACCTAAAGTAGCCACCTTAATAAAGCTGTTGAGGTTACGAAGACGCACACTGAGCTCCTATATTGATTTTTTTGACAAAATTAATCACAAAAACCAGTGATTTGGCGTAATTGGTTAATCACAGATTGGCCTTCGCTTACTGGCAAACCATCTTCTGTAAGTTGGTTTATACGCGTTACACCGTCTACGCTGCCAAGGTCTGATAAATACTGCAAAATAGACAAGGGCTCAATTTTAGCTAATAAATCGTGTCTATGCCATAGACCTAAAAAAGCAATCATGCCGTACGCGCCCCAGTTAGAAACATCTGCAATAATAAGCTCATCTGCTTGGGTTATAGCAGGCACGATATCCAGCTTTTCAAGTGCATGGATTACCTTTCCCATGCCTATTTCGTTGCCACCATCACCTACAGCGATAGTAGGGCATTTAGCCAAGTCCATATAGCTATCAAAACACGCAGTGCCTTGGCTGATACTCTCACCACGCATATTGTAATAGCCCCCATCTTGAGCTTGGCCTGGGCGTTCAATAGAAACAATCGCTTGTGGGTTTAGAAGCTCCAGAGCAGCTAAAGTCTGCGCTGCTATATTGTCTGAAATACCTAGTTCAATTTTATGTGTCCGATAGCGTGCGCTAAGAGCCCCCACAAGTGGTTCTCCACATACAATTATAGGCACAGCGCCTAGTTCTTCTAAGCACTGGTAAAGTGCGATAGCGCCCACAGGACCATCTGTTTCAAAGGTACCTACTACAGGAAATCCTGTGCCAATGAGCACTGTGCTTCCTGATGTGCCTTTTATACAAGTTTGTAAAATTTGTGCCGCTCTTAAGCAATAACCTGCATCTAAAGCAGGCTGCACTTGGGCCATGCCACGAGGATTTCGAGCGACTAAAGCATCTTCAATCTGTTGGCTAAGTTGTTGGTCATTAAGCATGGTTAATCCTTCAGGTGCAACAGTGGTGTATGGTTAAATTTAAGTTGGGCTAGGGTATTAATAGTATGGGCTTGGTACAAATCTACTTCTTCAAAATGTAGCGTATCTCCAGGCCTCAACTGAGCAAGAGAAGCCGTATCTCGGGCTAAAACTGCACCTATTTTAGGGTAGCCACCAATGGTTTGACGATCTTTAAGTAGAACAATAGGTTGCCCATCGGCAGGCACTTGAACTGCACCTAAGCAAATGCCTTCTGATAACATGTTTTGGGATGGGCAGGGCACAGCTGGCCCTTCAAGGCGCATCCCCATGCGGTCACTTCGATCTGTGACTGTATATTGTCCATGGAAAAAACGCGCTCGGGTAGCGGCATCAAACAGGTGATGTTGGTAACCAGGCAATAAGCGTAATACAGTATTTCCATCACGCCTATTGGTGTTTTTTTGAGCATACAAAGGCCTGTGTTCTGGCGCTAGTGCTTGGCGTGGCAATTGCGTGATGCGCGAGCAAGGCAAGCAATCATTGGCTGCAAGTTTAGCACCTGCAATGCCTCCTACCTTTTCTCGAACCACTGTTGCGCTGCTGCCAAAGCTTGGATTGATATTAAATCCACCAGCTACACTGACATAGCTTCGACATCCATGGCTAGAATAGCCTAGTTTAATTTCGTCATCAGGTAAGATTTTATGACTCGTCCATAAAGCCTTTTCAACGCCATTAATAGTCAAATCTAGCTGGGCACCTGTCACGCATAAGTAACTACTGGTTTGGGCTAATAATTGTAAACCGCCAAAGCTTAATTCAATGGCACTGGCGTTTGGGACGTTATGCAAAATTCGATTAGCCCATAAAAAGGCTTCATTGTCTAAAGGCCCTCCAGTAGTTAAGCCGATATCATGCTGGCCAAAACGGCCCAGATCTTGTATTGAACTAAGTAAACCAGGTTGAAGAACTTTATAGCTCATGTAACAAGCCTCCCATAGTGAGATACTGTTGCTCATCAATAGGCACAAACCGAACTCGATCACCCACTGTTACAGGCATGTGTGGCTGTGTTTGTGCATTAAACATTGGGGTAGGGCAAAGGCCAATAAGGTTCCATCCTCCAGGAGAACTTGCTGGATATACTGCAGTTTGGCGATCAGCAATAGCTACTGCGCCAGCTGGTACTTTAAGTCTTGGGGTGGCAAGCCTTGGCGCGGCTAAGCGTTCATCTACTTCACCTAAGTAAGCGAAACCTGGCGCAAAACCAATGGCATACACGCGGTACTCTGTAGCGCTATGTATATCGATAATTTGCTCCACACTAAGCCCTGCATTTTGGGCTAACAAATTAAGCTCTGGGCCATATTTAGTACTATAAAACACAGGTATTTCAACCAGTTGGCCACCATTTTGACTAACCTGTTGTGGCGTATCCAATATCAATCTTAGGGCTGTCTTTGCCCATAAGTGGTCACACTGATGAGTGTCATAAATGACTAATAAAGACGCATAGGATGCCACTAAGTCGATAAGTTTGGTTCCAAAATGCTGCTTTACTTGGGCGCATGCACTGGCTATAGCGGCACTAACTTCAGGGCTAATTTGCAAGCTGTCAGGGTCGCCAAAATAGATGATGTAGCTATTTTCACTGGCTATTGCTATGTGTGTTTGATTGGGGCTCATAGTATGTGGCTATGCTTGATCAGTGGATGGATTTTCCATCAACTTACGGATAGATTCTATAGCCGCAATACCGGCATCATTATCGCCGTGTACGCAAAGACTATCGACTTGGAGTTTTAAGGCTGCCCCACTAGCTGTGGTAATGGTACCTGTTTGAGTGAGCTGTTGTACTTGCTTTAGCATGGCATCATGATCTAATACTGCGCCAGCTTTAGAGCGGGCCATTAGGCTGCCATCATCTTCGTAACAACGATCTGCAAAGGCTTCAAAATAGAGTTCTAAATTGAGCTCTTGCGCTTGTTTTAGATGGTCTTTGGCATAAGCGTTGGCTTGCAACATTAGTTTTAATGATGGAGCACTGTCTCCATTAAAAGATAGCCGCGTTGGATAGCTACTCACTGCTTGCATTACTGCGTCTCGCACCGATGATTTGCTCATCATGTCATTATAAAGGGCGCCGTGGGGCTTCACATAACTTAGCACTAAGCCTTGGCAAGCTGCCATGCCCTCTAACGCCGCAATTTGATAGTGCATAAACGCCACTATTTCTTGGGCTGAACAGTTCATAGACCTTCTACCAAAACCAACTAAATCTGGGTAAGCAGGGTG
>DKMQ01000059.1 GCA_002470565.1 Oceanospirillaceae bacterium UBA7410
ATTTTCACCCAAGACCAAGCATTGTTAGCCACTACAGCTGGTATCGCTTTTTGGTCCTTCTTGTTGTTCCCACTATCCAATGCACACAGCGTCATTAGCTCACTGTTTCAAGCCTTAGGTAAAGCACGCCAAGCTATTTTCTTATCGTCCTTAAGAATATACCTTCTGCTGATACCTGCTTTACTTATACTACCCAAAATTTATGGCATTGAAGGTATTTGGTATTCATTCCCACTAGCAGATGCTATAGCCTTTGCTGTGGTGGTATATTTTGTATTTCGTGAACGAAGTAATCTCATAGGTTTAAATCTAGCGTCCAAGGCACACGCTCAAGCAGACCAGACAAACCAAACACAAAAAGTAGCGTAGATAAGGCAACTGGGAGTTTAAATGGTTATCATCATATTATGGATATTAGGCATTTTTATTATTGCCATGTTGATAAAAACACTGCTTCAAAGGGCATCTATAACAGGCAAACCTTTGCTACTCTTAATGACCACTGTGGTGATTTTATTGGCAGCTTTGGCTTTGATTTTAAGTGGATTATGGCCTGTGGCCATGAGTTTACTAGGCGGGTTAGCGGTCTATGGCAGACCTATTTTAAGAGCTTTTGGGCTATGGCAAACGGTTAAACGTTTCAGAAAACCCAATGCGAACTCTAATTCTAATGCTAACAATCCTTCCCAAAGCACAGTATCCATGGACAAAGCTCAGGCAAGGAAGATATTAGAAGTAGAAGCCAATGCAAGTAAAGAGGACATCATCATGGCCCACAAACGCTTGATGGCAAAAAATCATCCTGATAAAGGTGGCAGCACCTATTTGGCTAGCCAAATAAATCAGGCAAGAGATATGTTACTTAACGAGTAAAGTGCAAAAAAGCCTAGCTACGCTGGCGAACTGCTTCAAATAAACACACCCCTGCAGCAACAGATACATTAAGACTACTCACCTCACCTTTCATGGGTATTTTAACGAGTTGATCACACCCTTCACGGGTTAAGCGGCGCATACCTTCACCTTCGGCGCCCATCACTAAGGCCATATTGCCCTTAAGATCGGTTTGGTGAATGTGAGAAGTAGCCTCACCTGCAGTGCCTGTGATCCAAATACCTGCATCTTGCAGGGTTTTGAGACACCGCGCTAGGTTAGTCACCTGCACAAAAGGAATACTCTCTGCTGCACCACATGCTACCTTACTTACTGTGCTATTGAGTGAGGCTGATTTATCTTTAGGGGCAATAACAGCATGCACGCCAGCTGCGTCTGCTGTGCGCAGGCACGCCCCTAAATTATGTGGATCTGTGATGCCATCTAAGATCAACAAAAATGCAGGCTCGGTAAGGTCTTCTAACAACTGTGTTAAAAAATGCTCATCCTTCACTGGACTTGGAGTGCATCCGGCCACTACGCCTTGGTGGCGACCGTTCACTTTATTATCCAAGTCTCGACGAGGCATTATATGACATTCAATACTCTGCTCATCTGCCAGCGCCTTCACTTGCTTTAAGCGTTGATCATCACGGCCTTCTTGAAACCAAATTTCTTGCACGCGTTCTGGGTTACGCTGCAGCTTGGTTTGCACAGCATGGATGCCAAAAACGTATTCGATGTTAGCCATAATTAATGCATCTCGATGTGTCTATTACGAAGCAGCTTTCTTGCGTCGAGCCGTGCGTGGCTTACCAGGTGTTTTAGCAGGCTTGCCCTTTTGATCAAACAAAGGGGTGTCAGCTTTTGCATCAGCATCCACCTTTTTAGACTTAGCCTTGGGCTTAGACTTCGGTTTAGATTTGGGCTTAGATTTTGGTTTTGGTGGCGTATCAGCCAATTCAAAATCAATTTTCTTTTCATCCAGATCTACCCGAACCACTTGCACTTTAATGGTATCGCCTAAACGGAAACTTTTACCACTGCGCTCACCTTGAAGACGGTGCTTTGCTGCGTCAAAGTGATAATAGTCACCTGGTAACGCACTGATATGCACAAGGCCTTCTACATAAACGTCGGCCAACTCTACAAACAAACCAAAACTTGTAACGGCATTAATAGTGCCATGGAAGTAATCGCCAATATGACCTTGCATGTATTCGCACTTAAGCCATCCCTCTACATCCCAAACAGCAGCATCAGCGCGACGCTCAGCCATTGAGCAATGCTCGCCTAACACGACTACATCGGCTGTAGAGTATGGATACCAAGGCGCTTGAGGCTGTTTTTGTGTTGCCTTAATACGCTTCACATAACGGCTTGAGCGTTTGCTCTGGATGACACTACGTATAGCACGATGCACCATTAAGTCAGGGTAACGGCGAATAGGTGAAGTGAAATGAGCGTAGGCATCGTAACCTAAACCAAAGTGACCTTCGTTTTCTGGAGTATATACCGCCTGGCTTAGTGAGCGCAGCATGACTGTTTGCACTAGGTGTGCATCTGGCCTTCCTTTAATAGAGCTCAACAATGTTTGGTAGTGCTTTGGCTTTGGGTCTTCTCCACCTGGCAAAGAAAGACCCATTTCACCTAAAAATCCACGCAAATTTTCCAGCTTGCTAGGTTTGGGACCCTTATGTACACGAAACAATCCATCCAACTTATGCTTTGCTAAAAACTTAGCTGTACTTACGTTAGCTGCCAACATGCACTCTTCGATCAACTTATGCGCATCGTTACGATGCACAGGGACTATGTCATCGATTTTACGGTCTTCCCCAAAAACAATACGTGTTTCTTGGGTTTCAAAATCTATCGCACCACGAGCATCACGAGCCAAACGCAAAGCAGCATAAAGTTTATGTAGCTGGTCTACTGGGTCCACAACGTGCTGATACTCTTCACGCAAAGCTGCACATTGATCATCAGCTGAATCTAACATTGCACCCACTTTGGTGTAAGTTAAGCGCGCATGGGAGTGGATCAAGCCTTCGTAAAATTCATATCCAGTTAGCTTCCCCTTGGAGCTAATGGTCATTTCACACACCATCACCAAACGATCAACATGGGGGTTTAATGAACACAACCCATTAGAAATGGCTTCTGGCAACATGGGGATAACACGCTCAGGAAAGTACACTGACGTGGCACGTCTATGAGCTTCTGTATCTAAGGCTGTTCCGCTGCGTACATAGTGACTTACATCAGCTATAGCAACATATAAGCGCCAGCCACCTAAGGTTCTTTTACGACAATAGACCGCATCATCAAAGTCACGTGCGTCTTCACCATCAATGGTGACAAAAGGCATAAGACGCAAATCTATACGATCTTGCTTATCTGCCTCTGTCACTTCTGGCGCTAGCTGAGCCGCTTCATTGCTAGTCTCTAAAGGCCACTCATGAGGTATTTCGTGGGTACGAATAGCCACATCAATTTCCATACCCGGAGCCATGTGCTCACCCAAAATCTCAGCGACTTCGCCTACAGCTTGATTACGCTTATTGGGCTGGTGGGTAATACGCACTGTGACATACTGGCCATGCTTAGCTTGTAGGATGTTATCACTGGATATGAGGATATCTTGGCTTATACGTTGATTATCTGGACGTACAAAACAAATACCATTTTCCTTAGTCAAACGACCCACTACTTGGTGCGTATTATGTTCGGTAACCTCAACTATAGCGCCTTCGCTACGGCCTTTACGGTCTATTCCAGTAATACGAGCCAAAGCTTTATCACCATCAATCACAGCGCGCATTTGGCGATGGCTCAGAAATAGATCATCACCACCTTCATCGGGCTTTAGAAAACCAAAACCATCACGGTGGCCAATAATCCGTCCGTGTATAAGGTCCATTTTTTGAATGGCTCCGTAAGCGCCTTTGCGGTCACTTATCAGTTGTCCATCACGCTCCATAGCACGCAAACGACGGCGCAGTGCTTCTACGTCCTCTGCTTCAAACAAAGCAAGTTCAAAACTTACCTGCTTTAATGTTGCTGGGCCGCTACGGTCACGTAAGTGATCCATAATAAATTCACGGCTGGGAATAGGGTTATCGTACTTCTGCGCCTCACGCTGAGCGTGTGGATCGTCGATTTGTGTCATTTTTTCCTAGGTGCCAAAAGGATGGCGTTTAACAATTGTTTCAATTCGATCTGGACCAGTAGATATGATATCTACTGGCGCTTCAATCAACACTTCAATGCGGGCTATATAGGCCATCGCTGCAGCAGGCAATTGTGCTTCTGTCTGCGCGCCTACAGTAGACTCTGTCCAACCCGGCATAGTTTCGTAAATAGGAGTAACGGCTGCAAAACCTTCAGCGTCACTTGGGCAAGAAACTTCATTGCCATTTGCATCGTGGTAAGCCACGCACAATTTAATTTCATCCATGCCATCCAATACATCCAGCTTAGTCAGACAAATACCTGACACACTGTTAATCTGAATCGCATGCTTAAGAGCCACTGCATCAAACCAACCACAACGACGCGGACGACCTGTAGTAGCACCTAGTTCATGACCACGATTAGCAAGACCTAAACCAATGTCGTCAAATAATTCTGTTGGGAATGGGCCACTACCAACACGGGTGGTGTATGCCTTAGTGATACCTAATATGTAATCTAAGTAAAGTGGGCCAAATCCAGAGCCTGTAGCAGTGCCTCCGGCTGTCGTGTTTGACGAGGTCACGTATGGGTAGGTGCCATGATCGATGTCTAGCAAGGTGCCTTGGGCACCTTCAAATAATATATCAACACTTGCACGGCGTAAGTCATGAATTTCAGCAGTCACGTCGGTAAACATGTCCTTGATTTTTTCAGCTTGAGCCAATGCAGTTTCTAATACTTCGTTGTAATCTAGAGGCTTTACACGGTAGAAATTTTGTAATACAAAATTGTGATAAGTCATCACTTCTTTAAGCTTTACTGCAAAACGCTGTGGGTCTAGCAAATCACCCAAACGCAAACCGCGACGCGCTACCTTATCTTCATAGGCAGGTCCGATGCCACGACCTGTGGTGCCAATCTTTTCTTCACCACGAGCTAACTCTCGCGCTTGGTCTAGAGCAACATGGTAAGGTAAAATCAAAGGGCAAGCTGTGCTGATGCGCAGACGCTCACGCACGGGTATACCACTAGCTTCTAACTCGCCCATTTCCTTTAGCAATGCATCCATAGCAACAACTACACCATTGCCGATAAAACAGGTCACTGTATCACGCAAGATACCAGAAGGGATCAAATGCAAAACTGTTTTTTCACCTTCAATAACTAACGTATGGCCTGCGTTGTGACCGCCTTGAAAACGTACCACTGCCGTGGCCTGATCGGTGAGTAAATCAACGATCTTACCTTTGCCTTCATCACCCCATTGGGTGCCTAAAACGACGACATTCTTACCCATAATAATTTGCTCTAGTTTATGTTGCTGTACGTAAAATCACGCTAATATAAAAACTTACTCTGCTGGGACGATCTTCCAAGCATTATTTTGCCAAACCAATTGGCGAGAACATTCTTTTGAGGCTGCGCTATGCGCTAACTGCGCTACCAAACGCTCACCCTCCAAACGGAGTTTTGACTGCACCTGCCATAGGCTTTGGCGCTGTTCATTAGTTAAAGTAGCCTCTACTGGCATAGCAATAGCATCAGACTCTATACAAAGCACTTCCGAAAGTTCTGATAATACTTTTAGGTCTGCACTAAAGCCTGTCGCAGGACGGGCTCTACCAAACACCTTACCGATATCATCATAACGGCCACCTTTGGCGATTGCTTGACCAAAGGCTGGTGTTAATGCAGCAAAAACCACGCCTGTGTGATATTCATAACCGCGCAGCTCTGCCAAATCAAAGTATAAGGTAACCTGTGGGAAGCGCTCGCTCACCGCTTTTGCCAAGCTACGTAAATACTCAATGGCATCTGTCACTTCTTGGCACACATGACCAAATAGCTGCCCTGCTTTATCTAGAACGCTAGCCTCGCCATATAACCGAGGCAATTGTGAAAATATTGCTTTAGCCTCATCAGTTAAGTCCATCGCTGATACTAAGGCGTCTATATCAGCTACCGCTTTACTTTGCAGTAGGTTAAATAATTCTCTTTCATCATCATCTGCTAAACCCAATGCACTAACTAAGCCTCGGTAAATACTCACGTGGCCCAAGTCTAGAGTAATAGGGTGTTTGATACCGACACTGGTTAGGGTCTCTAACATCAGACTAATTACTTCAAGATCGCTGTCTATGCCAGCATGACCATATAGCTCCGCACCCACCTGTAGGGGGCTGCGCGAAGCCAAAGGGTTAGCTGCACTGGTATGTAATACTGTATTGGAGTAGCACAAACGATTGATACCATCGCAATCTATGCTATGGGCATCGATACGAGCGACTTGAGGTGTAATGTCTGCCCTAATACCCATAGTACGACCCGTTTTTTGATCGATCACCTTAAAGGTGGCTAAATCTAAGTCGTCGCCCGTGCCAATCAGCAACGAGTCAATGTATTCAATAAGCGGCGGCATCACCAAATCGTAGCCCCATGCTTGATAAAGGTCTACCACAGTACGGCGAAGGCCCTCTATACGAGCAGCTTCTGGAGGCAAAACTTCTTTTACTCCATCAGGTAATAACCAACGATTCGCACGGCTCATGTGAGTTCCTGTTCCCCATAAAATTGCATTATATCAACTAACCAAAAGCAGACAAAATAGCCCTAAAAGCATACTTATAAAGCCTAAAATACGCATATTTCGGTCACTTATCTGACCCAACTGAGCCACCATTTTACGCCATCTTTGTGGGTATAAAAAAGGTAACACACCTTCCAATATGAGCATCAAGCAAAAAGCCACCAACAGGTGTTGCATCATTTCATTCATGGATTTCTACTAATATTTCAAACACAAAAAAACCGAGCATCATACAGCCCTTCTCGGACCCTACTTCTCGGTTGCACGATTGTACTCCTTTTAGCCGCAAATGACCACTGCCACGGCTCAAAAATCAACCACTAAAAAGGGCCCCAAAGGGCCCCTTTAATCATGATTTTACTTAAACCAAAAGCTTACTTTAACGTAGACTGGTTCATATACTTGAAGAACTCACTATCAGGCTCTATCAGCATTACATCACCACCAGCACCAAAAGTTTTACGGTAGGCATCTAAGCTACGGTAGAAACTATAGAATTCTGGATCTTGGTTAAAGGCAGCTGCATAGGTTGCAGCAGCAGTAGCATCGCCATCACCACGCACAAGCTCCGAATCACGATAGGCATTCGCCTCTATGATGGTTTCTTGACGATCTGCATCGGCACGAATACCTTCGGCAAGCTCCTTACCTTGAGAGCGAAGCTCACGAGCTTCACGCTCACGCTCTGTGCGCATGCGGCCGTAAACAGATTCACTGACCTCTGCAGGCAAATCAATACGCTTAACGCGCACGTCAATTACTTCGATACCCATGTCTGCTTTAACTACCTCATTAAGCTCTAACAGAAGCTCAGACATCAGATCATCACGCTCACCAGAAACAACTTCGGTCAACGTGCGCTCACCAAACTGATTACGCAAGCCCGTATCTACACGAGACGCTAACAACTTAGACGCTGTAAACTCATCACCTGATGTTGCAGTATAGAAGTCGGCCACATTGAAAATACGCCACTTAACGAAAGAATCTACGATAAGCGCTTTTTTCTCTAACGTTAAGTACCGCTGCGGGCGGGCATCCAAGGTAAGCACACGTGCATCAAATACACGCACTGTGTTTACAAATGGAATTTTCACGTGGAGGCCAGGCTGAATGTCAAACGACACAACCTCACCAAACTTAAGCATAATTGCACGCTGCGTTTCCTTCACTACAAACAGTGAAGAAGAAGCGACAAGGAGTGCCACAAATAGGCCAATTAAGGTCACTAAAGTACGAGTAGCCATATTAACGAGACTCCCTTGAAGCTGAAACATCTTGCGTTAGCTGCTGAATCACACGGTTGGTAATTTCATCCACCATACTGGAAGAAACCTTACCACCAGTGCCCGTTGCTGCGCGCAAAGACTGGTTCTGCATTAGCTGATCTAAAGGTAATACCATCATATTATTACCACCTTCAACGTCTACCATCACCTTAGAGGCGTTGGAAAGTACATCTTCCATAGCCACAATATAAAGACGCTCACGAGTTACTTCCGGAGCTTTTTGGTACTCTGCAAGTAGCTTAGTGAAACGCGTAGCCTCACCTTCAGCACGGGCAACTACCTGAGCACGATAGGCTTGCGCTTCTTCAGCTACACGCTGTGCACGACCACGAGATTCTGGCACGATACCGTTAGCATAAGCCTGGGCTTCGTTCTTCACTCGTTGCTCATCTTCACGTGCCTTGATGACGTCATCAAACGCATCTTGTACTTGCGAAGGCGCAGCTGTGTTTTCGATGTTAACCTTAATGACTTCTAGGCCAGTTTTGTAATCATCTAGCAGATTCTGCAATCGACTCTCTACATCTAGCGCAAGAAGTGCACGACCTTCGGTCAACACTGAGTGCATTTCTGAGCCGCCTACAACATGGCGCAAAGCACTTTGTGTAGCTTGTAATAAGCTGTCCTCTGGACTCTTAACTTCTAACAAGAAGCTTTTAGGATCAGACACAACATATTGAACCGATAAGCCTACTTCAACAATATTTTCGTCTTCTGTAAGCATTAAGGCGCGGTTTTCAACGTTACGCACTGCTGTGACGTTAACTTTAGTCACGCTGTCAAATAAGGGCGGGTTCCAGTGCAAACCTGGCTGCACAGTCTCACTGTACTTACCAAGACGCAAAACTACAGCTCGCTCTTGCTGGTCTACTGTATATAAGCCCATTGCGGCCCATAAAACTAAAACGATAGTAGCACCAAAAAGGATAATTTTACCTGTAGGCGCTGGGGTATTGCTACCGCCTGAGCCAGAGGTGTTTTTATTACCTGAACCGCCAAATAACCCACTTATTTTCTCAATCATCTTATTTAACGCTTCATCTAGATCTGGTGGTCCCTGATCTTGTCCGTTTGGACGGCGATTGCCACCCCATGGATCTTGGTCTTTACCGTTATTACCCGGTTCATTCCAGGCCATAAACTTCTCCTGATTATTGAAATTATAAAACTGTTATAAGTCCCATGGGTTGGCTGGCTGGCCTACGAAAGGCGTTGCATCCATTCCTATGCGACTTAATGCTTGTAAAAAATCTCGCTTTTGTAAGCGAACGTCCAATACCATATGGCCCTGATCGTTAACATCTTCTTTTTCTACTGCGTCTAACGCGTAAAGTTGGGCTCTAAGGTTACCAAACTGAGGCTCTAGCACAATTTGCTGAGCAAAAATTTCGCCCCCTAAGCGCTCACTAATGGCTTGCACCAAAAGCTCGACTCCATCGCCTGTTAAGGCGCTTAGCCAAACTCTTCTTGGCACGCCAAATCCATCACGGTCAATACGTGCTGGGCAGTCTTGGAGCATATCAATCTTGTTGTAAACTAACAAATAGGGCAAATCATCAGCACCAATTTCTTTGAGTACAGACTCCACTTCTTCTATATTGTCATCACGCTTTTCATCATTGGCATCCACCAGATGAAGTAATAATGTAGCCTCTGCTGTTTCTTGTAATGTAGCACGAAAGGCATCCACAAGCTTATGTGGCAAATGACGAATAAAGCCCACAGTGTCTACTAAGATAGTGGGGCCTACATCTTTAATTTCAAGACGTCTAAAAGTGGGGTCTAAAGTGGCAAACAATTGATCGGCTGCATACACCTGCGCAACTGTGACCTGATTGAACAAGCTAGACTTGCCTGCGTTGGTATAACCCACCAAAGAGATAGTGGGTATTTCCGCACGCCGGCGGGCACGACGCCCCTGCTCACGTTGCTTACGCACTTTACCTAAACGCTTCAAAATAGTGTTGATACGTACGCGCAATAAGCGCCTATCTGTTTCTAGCTGTGTTTCCCCAGGGCCTCGAAGACCAATTCCACCTTTTTGGCGCTCTAAGTGAGTCCAGCCTCTTACCAACCGCGTAGACATGTGTTCTAACTGAGCTAGCTCAACTTGCAACTTACCCTCGTGGGTACGGGCGCGCTGGGCAAAAATATCAAGAATCAAACCGGTTCTATCTAATACCCTGCACTGCAGCTCAAGCTCTAAATTTCTTTCTTGGCCTGGGCTTAATGCATGATTAAAGATAACGATTTCAGCGCCATTTTGTTCTACAGCTAACTTAATTTCTTGTACTTTACCTGAGCCTACATAGGTTTTTGGATGAGGTGTTGCTCGTGAGCCACCTATAGTTAATAGGGGATCTGCACCGGCTGAATAAACCAGCTCTTTTAATTCGTTAGCATCTTCACGCTCTCCTTCTTGGCCCATTTCTAAATGGACAAGGATTGCACGTTCGCCTGATTCATGACGTTCAAAAAACAAAGCAATAACCTAAATCAAAGCAAGCACCTAGAGGTGCTCGATGGGGGTTCACGAAAATTAAACAGATTATTCCTGCTCATCTTCTTCGGCAGGCATTTTAACGGGCCTTGATGGCACAACCGTTGAAATAGCGTGCTTATACACCATTTGTGAAACAGTGTTTTTTAGCAAAATAACAAATTGATCGAAAGACTCTATTTGTCCTTGCAGCTTAATGCCGTTAACTAAAAAAATTGAAACAGGCACCCGCTCTTTGCGCAATACATTTAAGTAAGGGTCTTGTAAAGTTTGCCCTTTTGACATGGTAACTCCTTGTGTCATTGATCCAACTTTAGAGTAAAGCTAGATATATAATCCTGCGTAAATATGCTAAAACTTGCAAGGCGTTTTACGCCTCCTTTACGCTACCGCTCTATTCTATCGAATAATTGCAAAACATTGAATGTTAATTTTGCATCTAGGCTATCAAAAGTGTGTAATTGTGGCCAGCTACGCAGCCAAGTGAGCTGCCTTTTAGCTAACTGCCTGGTCGCTACTATGCCTTTATGCTGCATAGTAGCGTAGTCATAATCACCACTTAGATGCTGCCACATTTGCCGATAGCCAACACAACGCATAGAGGGTAAGTCTAAATGCAGATCCTTGCGAGCCATTAAAGATAGCACCTCTTGCTCAAAACCTTGCGCTAACATACTCTCAAAACGCGCCTCTATACGCTTGTGCAATACAGCCCTATCTTCTGGCCATACGCCAATGGAAGTGATTTGATACGGCAATTGTTGCTGTTTTTGCCTAGCCCAATGAGAAGTTAGCGTTTCCCCACTTAATAAAAAAACTTCCATTGCCCTAGTAATGCGCTGGGGGTCCGCTTGGTTGATTCGCACCCCAGCTACAGGGTCAATTTCACACAAGCGATGATGCATTGCTAGCAGCCCATGGTCTTGTATTTCTTGTTCTAATTGTTCGCGCAATGTCGGCTCAGACGCCGGTAATGGCGCCAAACCTTCCATTAAGGCCTTGTAATACATCATCGTGCCACCTACCAACAAAGGCACCTTACCGCGCGCGGTGATTTGTGCCATAAGCTCTAGCGCATCAGCACGAAAGCAAGCAGCTGAATAGGCCTCAAGTGGGTCGCGTATGTTAATTAAGTGGTGGGGAGCTAGAGCTAAAGTTTGGGCGTCAGGCTTAGCACTACCTATATTCATATCTTTGTAAATAAGTGCTGAGTCAACTGAAATGATTTCACATGCGCATCGCTGCACAAGCTCTACAGCCAGATCTGTTTTGCCTGCAGCAGTTGGCCCCATAAGAAAAATAGCGGGTGGCAACTGGGGAGCATCTAAATAGTTATCACTCACCAACTATTGCCCTCGCATGAATAGCTTGTCCAGATCTGGCAGGCTAACTTGCGTCCATGTAGGCCGCCCATGGTTGCACTGGCCACTACGCTCTGTAATTTCCATATCTCGAAGCAAAGCGTTCATTTCTACATGGTTTAATCTTCTATTAGCTCGCACAGCACCGTGGCAAGCCATGGTGCCTAGCAGTTCATTATGGGCAGCTCGAATACGATCACTGCTGCCGTAAGTGAGAACATCAGCTAATACATCACGCACCAGCTGTTCTACGTTGGCATGTTGCAGCAAACTTGGCACCTGTCTCACCACTAAACTTTCCGCACCTGATCTGTCTATTACAAAACCCAGCTCAGTAAATAGCTCTTGCTGCGCTTCCACTTGGTCTGCTTCACGCGAGCTCACTGACATTGATATAGGCACTAATAAAGGCTGGGCCTTAATACCCTGTTGTGCCCATGAGGTTTTCATTTTCTCATACACTATACGTTCATGTGCTGCATGCATATCTACCACAACAAGGCCTTGAGCATTTTCAGATAAAATGTAAATACCGTGGAGCTGAGCCACAGCGTAACCTAAAGGTGGCACCTCTCCTGCTTGAGCTACGCTGCCTATTAAGGAGCCTGATACAGCACCTGTATTACCATGTAAGTTGGCATACACCCTACTTTGTTCTTGTATCTGCGCAGGAGAATATTGACTTGACGCGCTGGGGCTCCACGACATTGATGACGTAGGATTACCCGCCACTTGACCTAAGTCCACCTGCGTTTGCCCAGAAAATACTCCAGCTTGTAGCCCTTGAGGTTGTAATTGGGTGGGATCTTGCATGACCCCCAATTGCTCCACTGTCCCACCTGTGGGAGTTTCTGGACGCACTTGAGCTAAGGTTTTATGCAAACTGCGGAAAATAAAGTCATGCACTAAGCGCCCATCACGAAAGCGAACTTCGTTTTTAGTAGGATGTACGTTTACATCTACACTGGCGGGCTCCAACTCTAAGTACAACACAAACGCTGGGTGACGACCATGGAACAGCACATCGCGATAGGCTTGGCGCACGGCATGCCCCACTAGCTTGTCTTTGACCACACGACCATTCACAAAGAAATACTGCAAATCCATTTGGCTGCGTGAGAAGGTAGGTAGGCCAACCCAGCCCCATAATCTTAATCCTGGCGCTTCCATTTCAATGTGCAAAGCTTGCTGCATAAATGCAGGGCCACATACGCTAGCTACACGTTTTTCTTGAGCAGACTGGGTGTCAGCTGGGCGTAAATTATGGATTACCTTTTGATTGTGCTTTAGGCTAAATGCCACGTCAAAGCGACTTAATGCCAAACGTTTTATGACTTCTTCTAGGTGACCAAACTCTGTTTTCTCGGTACGTAAAAACTTGCGCCTGGCTGGGGTATTAAAAAATAAATCCCTTACTTCCACTGTAGTACCCACTGGATGTGCAGCAGGTTGCAATTGAGCTGCCATGTCACGACCTTCGGTGATGACTTGCCAGGCACTATCTTGATCTTGTGTGTTTGAAGTAAGGATGAGCCTAGACACTGAGCTCACACTAGCTAAAGCTTCTCCACGAAAACCTAAGCTTTGTACTGATTCCAAATCTTCTAAACTGGCAATTTTACTGGTAGCATGGCGACTTAAAGCCAAAGCCAAATCTTGCTTATCAATCCCTGTGCCATTATCACGCACTCGCATCAGCTTTACGCCGCCTTGTTCCACGTCAACATCAATCTTGTTAGCTTGGGCATCAAGACAATTTTCTAACAACTCTTTAATCACTGATGATGGGCGCTCCACTACTTCGCCAGCCGCAATTTGGTTGGCTAGACGTGGGCTAAGTTGATGTATTTTAGAAGTCATTAGATACTCACAATCATAATGGGAATTTCGTTTAGGTTGTTGGAATGATTAATTTTTTACCAACTTTTAATACAGATTTATTGGTCATCTTATTGACGCTTTGCAGGCGCTTAACACTGGTACCAAATCGCTGAGCAATAGCAGAAAGTGTATCTCCAGAAACTACCTTATAAGATATCTGTTTTCGCTTTGCCTCTACCACAGAGGCTACATAGGTATTGGCTATAGGATAGCTATAAAAATAGCTTTTTAAGCCTTTAAAAATAGCGGTGGCCATTTGCTTTTGATATGTTTTAGTGCGTAACTTTGCAGCTTCACCAGGGTTTGAAATAAACCCTGTTTCAACCAAGATTGAAGGAACATCTGGCGATTTGAGCACCACAAAACCTGCCTTTTCAACATGGTTTTTATGTAATTTAGCAATCTTACCTATGTTATTGAGTACCTCTTTGGCAACTCCAAGGCCTGCAGATTGGCTATAGTTCATCGACATATCGATTAAAGTCATGGCCACATCATCTTCTTTGTCTTCCAAGCTAATGCCACCAATACCACCAATTAAATCAGCTTCGTTTTCTTTTTGTGCTAATAAGCGCCCCATTTCACTTGAGGCACCACTAGAAGACAATATCCACACAGATGCACCTTTAGCTTTACTGTTTTTAAAAGCGTCCGCATGGATAGAGATGAAAAGATCAGCCTTAGCATTACGCGCTTTTTTAGTACGTCCTCTTAAGCTTATGTAATAATCACCAGTGCGGGTGAGTAAAGGCTCAAACCCAGGTTCCTTTTTGATCAATGCTTGCAATTCTTTGGCGATCCCTAGGACCACATGTTTTTCACGTAGCTTTTTACCACCGTATTTAGGCCCTAACGCTCCTGGATCTTCGCCTCCGTGGCCAGCATCAATAGCAATAATTATATCTCTTTGGCTATCTAGCAAAGACAAACTACTGAGCGTATTTTTTGGTTGTGACACTTTCGAGGGCGTTGAGGATTTAGCCGTTGGCACAGTTTTTTTCACTGCACCTTTAGTAGGTGTTGGCGTGGTGAGTTGATAGTTGGATAAATCTATTACTAAGCGGTGCCCATAACTCGCATTGGGAGGCAGGCTAAAAATTTTATGGCTAGTTTTATAAGCTAAATCCAACACTAAACGTAACTTATTGCCGCTGCGCTGACTAGAGCGAACAGCACGTATAGGGCTGTTAGAAAAGTCCAACTTCGCCATCGATGTGGACAAAGTACTCTTGTCTATATCAATCACTAATCTATCTGGATTGGTCAGTGTGATTTTTTCAAAGGTGATCGCACCACTAATATCTAGCACTACCCGTGTATTATCTGGGGCGGGCCAAATGCGTATATTTACTATTTCTGCAGCAATAGTAGCCGTTGAGAAATAGGTCAACAAAAGCAGCAATAAAACCCTCATGTATTGACCACATCTAAGCTGCGTATGATTTTATCGCCCCTATTTGTTTGCGACACAAAACACAGATTACGACCACGATCTAGGGCAGAAATAGTAATCACCACATCAGCAATGGGCAAATAACCCAAACCTTTATCAGGCCACTCAATTAAGTTAATAGCAGATCCATCAAAATAATCCCTAATGCCTAAATAATCTAACTCTTCTGGGTGCCCTAGGCGATAGAGGTCAAAGTGGTGGAGTTGTTGTTGGCCAAATTGATATGGCTCTACCAAGGTATATGTGGGGCTTTTAGTGGCTCCTATGTGGCCAAAATGGTTCATTACACCGCGCGTGAAAGTAGTTTTTCCCATACCCAAATCTCCCTGCAAAAACACCGTAACTGCTGTTCGCGCTGTCACAATCTGATCGCCTTGTGCTTCTTTGGGGATGGCATTTAGAGACTTTCCAAACTGCTTACCTAGAGCCACCATAGCGTCTTCGCCGTGGGCTTGTTGTTGATACTCTAGAAACATGAACTCAAAAACCTACACAATATATAATTTATCAAGGTGCAATATAGCCTAAAAGCATAATAAAAACCGCCTAGGTTATAGTATTTCATGGGTTTTTTTCATTTTTAGAGATTCAAGGGATTCGTCTAGGTTAGAATAACGCTTATGCCTACGCCAAATTCACCTACAGTTAACGTCACCCAAACCCTAACACCGCAACAACTTGCGCAGTTATCTATGCAAATTAAGCAGTTGGCAGGCGAGTTTGGCTTTGCCGATTGCGGCATTACTGACACCGATAACGAAACTGCTGGCGAGCGATTAGAGCAGTGGCTAGATCTAGGCTACCAAGCAAACATGGACTACATGTCCAAACATGGCAGCAAGCGCTACCGAGCGAAGGAGCTAGTACCTGGCACTAAACGAATCATCTGCTTACGTATGGATTATCTAGACCCTAAGCTAACCACTTTAAGTGCATTACAAGATGGCGAGCGCGCTTATATAGCACGCTACGCACTAGGCAGAGATTATCACAAGCTAGTGCGTAAACGACTAGCTCAACTTAGCAAAGCCATAGAAGCCTTAATAGGGCCCTTTGGTCATCGTGTATTTGTTGACAGCGCACCGGTACTAGAAAAACCCTTAGCTCAAAAGGCAGGCCTTGGTTGGCAAGGTAAACATACATTGCTCATTAATCGTAAACAGGGGTCATGGTTTGTGTTGGGCGAAATTTTTGTTGATTTACCTTTACCCATAGATGAGCCTTATCAAAAAGATCATTGCAGTCGCTGCGAATCCTGCATGAATGTGTGCCCAACCAATGCTTTTCCACAGCCGTACGTATTAGATGCCAATCGATGTATTGCTTACTTAACCATCGAGCACAGGGGCAGCATCGCAAAAGAATTGCGGCCTTTAATAGGCAATCGCGTATTTGGCTGTGATGATTGCCAACTTGCTTGCCCATGGAATCGGGCACCTGGCACCACTCAAGAAAATGATTTCAAACCTCGCCATGGTTTAGATCAAGCAAAACTGGCACAATTATTCCAATGGAGTGAGGAACAGTTTCTTGAACGCACCCAAGGCTCACCAATTAGACGGGCAGGCTTTGAAGGCTGGCAACGAAACTTGGCCATTGGGCTAGGCAATGGCCCAGCCACAACTAACAGTATACAAGCACTAGAAAACCAACGCGACAAAGCTACGCCTATGGTGGCGGAACATATTGACTGGGCTTTAAACCAATTATTAAAGCGTAAATCAAAAATAATACCCATCACTCCATTACCCTTGGCAGATCACTTAGGCCATAAATTAAAGCACTTGTTTTAAATATACCAGCGCTGTAAAGGCCTTTAGAAACAAGCTAGGGCAAAGTAAAATTTATTCGTGCTAAACTCAGAGATTACACTTAAAAGGTAGCTTTTGTTGTGACCATCCCTAAATGTCTAAACGGTTTTTATGCTAGCCCAGTGGCTGCAAATACCGCAGAAAAATGGATCATTGGTGTTATTGGCCAGGATATTTTATTGGCTAATAACGCTGACATAAAAAGCAACCCGTTTATTGACTGTAATGTTGCACAACAGCTGGATGTTTTTTGCAAAAGAAAAATCACCCTTGGCCAATGGCTTTCTCGTGACTGCGAAGTTTGGGATTTAACACCCGAAGCTGACAGCACTGATGGTTTTAACACAGCGGTTCTTCGGGATTTACTGGCGATCGCAGGTGAAGAGGTTTTTTCTCTAGCCTGCAGAGCAGTACAGCTGTTAAATTGGCAGGACACTCACCGCTTTTGTGGTCGTTGCGGCCAGCCTAATCAAGCCACTCATAAAGAGCATGCTATGGTTTGTACAAGCTGCAACATCAACAATTATCCGCGTATTTCACCGTGCATTATTGTAGTCGTTACTCATGGAGATCGGTGTTTGTTAGCCCGCAATGCCAGTTGGGCTAGCGGTCGGTTCAGCGCTTTAGCAGGCTTCCTTGAGGCTGGGGAAAGTGCGGAACAAGCATTGCACCGAGAAGTGTTTGAAGAGGTGGGTGTAAATATAAATAACATCCGCTACATTGGAAGCCAATCATGGCCTTACCCTGGCCAACTAATGCTTGGTTTTATTGCCCAGGCAACCAGTGAAGAAATCAAAGTTGATGGTATCGAAATCGCTGAGGCAAACTGGTTTCACTACAAACAGTTACCTGAAAAAATCGCTCCACCAGGCATCATTGCTGGTGCCTTAATCAAGCAATTTGTAGATGAAGCTACCTTAATTTATGGCTAGCCATCTGTGCGATTTTATTAATCTAGGCATCCATCCTCAAAAAGTGATCTCGGTAATACTTCATTTCAGCAATAGAATCACGCACATCATCAAGCGCTAGGTGACTGCCGCCTTTTTTGAGGCCATCAAGCAACTCTGGGCGCCAACGGCTGGCAAGCTCTTTTAGCGTACTTACATCTAGATTACGGTAATGAAAGTACGCTTCAAGCTGTGGCATATACTTCACTAAAAAACGCCTATCTTGGCCGATAGTATTGCCACACATAGGTGAATGCCCGCCATCTACCAAAGTTTTAAGAAAAGCAATGGTTTGCTGCTCGGCATCAGCACAGCTCACTTTACTCTCACGCACTCGTTGAGTAAGTCCGGATTGCCCATGCTGATTGATGCACCAAGCATTCATAGACTCCAATACCTCATCACTTTGGTGAATAACAATCGATGGTCCCTCACCCAGCACGTTTAAGTGTGCATCAGTGACAATAGTGGCAATCTCTATAATAACGTCTTGTTCAGGGTCAAGACCTGTCATTTCTAAGTCTAACCAAATCAAATTTTTGGGGTGTTTCACAAGAAAAGTGCTCTAGGTGTTATTGATAGACTGAATTATGCCTCACTTCGGAGTAGAATAAAGCCTTTACTGACAACCCAGTATACTATTTATCCATGGCAAAACGTAAACTCACCCGTCACCAGCAGTGGCAAATCGATAAAGTGCAAGAAGAGCGCCGTGCGCGGGCTAATAAACAAGATGGTGCGATAGAGCAAGCTATAGAGCATGGAGACCTATCTGCTGAGCAACAAGGGTTAATCATTGCTCATTATGGCTCGCTAATAGACGTTGAAGCTTTGCACGGCCAACACCAAGGTGAGATTTTCCGTTGTAAGATACGTTCAAATCTAGGATTTTTGGTGACTGGAGATAAAGTGTCTTGGCGTCAAGCAGCAGATCAAAGCGGTGTTATTGTGGCTCGCGATGATCGTAACAGTATTTTAAGCCGTCCAAATAAGTATGGCGACCTTAAACCTGTGGCCGCCAATATTGATCAAATTATTGTCACTTTCGCCCCCAAACCTTATGCTCACGCCAACCTCATCGATCGTTATCTAGTGGCCGCCGAGGCAAGTGATATAGAGCCTATATTGTTACTCAACAAAACTGACCTCTTAGATGAAGAAGCTAAAGAGCATCTTGAGCCTATGTTGGCACGCTACCAAGCCCTGGGTTACCGTATTATTCGTGCTTCAACTCAAACTTTAACTGGCCTTGAAGCTTTGTATGCCGAACTTAATAATAAAGTAAGCGTGTTTGTAGGTCAGTCTGGGGTTGGTAAGTCTAGCCTTGTAAATGTGTTACTTCCCGGTGTAGACATAAAAACCAGCGCTTTATCTGAACAAACCAACAAAGGAGTTCACACCACAACCACAGCTAAGCTGTTCCACATCCCTAATGGGGGTCAATTAATAGACTCTCCAGGAATCCGTGAGTTTGGTCTTTGGCATATGGACACAGCCACCTTACTTGAAGGTTTTGTCGAATTCAGGCCTTATCTAGGCTACTGCAAGTTTAGTGATTGTAGTCACGAACATGAGCCTGCTTGTGCTTTACTTCAAGCTTTAGAAGATGGGCATATCGACCCTGTACGTATGTCTAGTTTCCAACATATCAAAGAGTCGTTAGACGACTTCACCACACACAACTAAGGATTTTTCATGGGCGATCGTTTATTTGTATTGATACAATACCTTTTACCACAACATTTAATTTCACGCTTAGTCGGCTTTTTGGCCCACAGCACTATACCTGCGATTAAAGACCCTTTTATACGCACTTTCATCAAGCACTTTAAAGTGAACATGGATGAAGCTCAAAGACAAACACCTAGTGAGTTTGAAAGCTTTAATGACTTTTTTACCCGCAGTTTAAAGCCAGGCGCTCGGGCAATTGATATGAACCCGCAACATTTAGCTTGCCCGGTAGATGGCGCTATTAGTCAGTTGGGGCAAATAAATGGTGAAAACCTATTCCAAGCCAAAGGCTGTGAGTTTGACCTCACCACTTTATTAGGTGGCAATAGCGAACTTGCCA
>DKMQ01000025.1 GCA_002470565.1 Oceanospirillaceae bacterium UBA7410
GCACATTGCTAAATTATAATGGGCTCTAATATATCAGAAAAATCTAAACTAAAATTAAATACTGTAGGCCAAACACTTTTCCATAACCTAGGCTTGCTTGAAAGACATCCCTGTCAGGCTCTTAGTAATTATGACTAATCTCATCTGTTAAATCTTGCTTGAGTATACGCAAAACATTTTATATTTGGAATATTTATTTCAAAAATAAAAATGTTGAAATTTATATTTGAAAATGGTACAAATTGTTTCGTACCAGATATGTTTGCTTAGGTTGCCTTTTTACAACCTGTCTATATATTTGTTGTGAACGCATTTAACCCAACGCACAGCTTTGGGTTATTGAAGCAGTAATGTTGAGCAACCGCGGAATACTCCGCATAACAAATACTAAAAATTAGCATGGCTAAGTTTTTAGGAGGAAAAATAATGAAAAAAATCAATTTGTTTGCAGTCACAGCTCTGTCTGTGGCTATGGCTACCGGCGCAAATGCTGCAACCATTGGATATTTAAGTTCTAACTTCGATGATAACTTTCTAACTTTAATGCGTGAAGCTGCCAAAGCTCACACAGAAGAAAGGGGTCATACTTTCCAGATTGAAGATGCTCGTGAAGACGTAGGCACCCAGTTAAGCCAGGTGCAAAACTTCATCGCTTCTGGCGTTGATGCTTTAGTAGTTACTGCAGTGAGTGCTGCTGCAACACCTCAAATGACTAAGATGGCTAATGCAGCCGGCATTCCAATTGTATACGTTAACCGTATGCCAGCAGATTCTGCTAGCTTAGGCGGCACTAGTACTTTTGTGGGTTCTAACGAAACTTGGTCTGGCACTTTGGCAGCCTTTGAGTTATGTAACTTAGCCGGCGGTGCTGGTAATGCGGTAATGTTACAAGGTATTTTGTCTAACGAAGCAGCTATAACACGCTCAAAAGACTTTGAAGAAGTGTTGGCACTATCTATGTGTAATGGCATCACTTTAGAAGCTGTTGAAGTAGGTAGCTGGCAGCGTTCGAAAGGCAACGACATTGTCTCTAACTGGTTAAGTTCTGGTATGGAAATCGATATCGTTTTTGCTAACAACGACGAAATGGGTCTAGGCGCAGTTCAAGCGTTCAAAAATGCTGGTATCAGCATGGATGACGTATTGATTGGTAGTGTAGACGCTACTGCAGATGCACTTGCATCTATGGCTGCTGGCGAATTGGATGTTACTGTATTCCAAAATGCTGCAGGCCAGGCAACTGGCGGCATCGACGCTGCAATCGCTGCAATCAACGGTGAGTCTCTACCAAACTCGATTACCATTCCTTTTGAATTGGTAACTCCTGATAACATGGCAGACTACATGGGCGCTAACTAAGTTTTAACGCCTTAGTATGTGAAAAAACCTCTGGATTTACTCCGGAGGTTTTTAGTTACGCCTAATTTTTAGCTATCAGTGTCTTTAGAGAACTCTATGAACAACCAAGACGACATTATCCTACGCACAGAAAACCTCACCAAACGTTATGGTGGTGTACATGCATTAGAAGAAGCCAACTTCACTTTAAAAAGAGGCGAGCATGTTGCTATTGTTGGCGACAACGGTGCAGGAAAGTCCACTTTTGTGCGCCAAATTACTGGAGTAGAACAACCCTCTTCAGGTGACATTTTTTTTGAAGGCCAACGAGTAGAATTTAACTCGCCTTTAGAAGCACGCGAAGCAGGCATTGAGTCTGTATTTCAAGATTTAGCCTTGTGCAATGATTTAGATGTGCCTTCAAACCTATTTTTAGGACGTGAAGAATTACTTTTCAAATTTGGGCCTTTTAGCATTCTTGATGAAAAGAAGATGATGCAAAAAGCCAAAGAAGTATTAGAAAGAACAGCTATTAAAATACCAGATTTAAGTAACCATGTGGGCGATATGTCCGGTGGCCAAAGACAATGTGTGGCTATTAGCCGCTCAGCTAGTTTTGCATCAAAACTTATCATTATGGACGAGCCCACTGCTGCTCTTGGTGTGCAGGAAACTACTCAAGTAGAAAATATTATTCGTGGTTTAAAAGAACAAGGCGTTCCCCTTATTCTTATTAGTCATAACTTACGCCAAGTATTTAACTTAGTAGACAAAATATGGGTTTTTCGTCGCGGGCGTATTGTTGGTGAAGTGATCGCTGCTGAAACTGACGGCAATGAAATTGTGTCTATGATTACAGGCATGCAAGATGGTGTTCACGAAAAAGCTAGTTACATCTAGGGGGTTACCATGTTTAAAAGAGCAAACCTCCCTGCCGAGGCCAGCATATTTGCTGTGTTTGTTGGCATCGCCGTGTTATTTGAAATACTTGGCTGGTTCGTTGTAGGCAAAAGTTTTTTGGGCAATGTACAACGTCTAGAAATAATTATTTTACAGGTGTGTATTTTCGGCATTATCGCCGTGGGTGTCACCCAAGTTATCATTACTTCAGGTATAGACCTTTCAGGTGGTGCAGTATTAGCTTTATCAGCGATGGTTGCTGCTAGTTTTGCACAATCAGCTGATGCCTTCGCACCTATGTTTCCACAATTTTTAGGCTCACCGATCATCATCCCGATTGTGGTTGGCTTAGCCGTTGGCGCTGCATGTGGCTGGATTAATGGTGCCATTACTGCTTATACAGGCATTCCATCATTTATTGCCACCTTGGGTATGTTGGTTACTGCACGTGCTGTGGCCGTTATCTACACCGAAGGTCAGCCGATCTATTCTTTGTCAGATTCTTTTACTGCCATTGGCTCTGGGGCTTGGCCGGTATTAATATTTTTCATAGTGGCGGTAATATTCCACCTTCTTTTAAAGCATACCGTTTATGGTAAGCACACCTATGCGATTGGCTCTAACGAAAGAGCTGCACGAGTGGCGGGCATAAATGTGAGACGCCATAAGATAATGGTGTATACCATTGCAGGATCTTTGTCAGGATTAGCGGGTGTAGTAATGTGTGCTCGAGCAACTATTGCTCAATCAGGCATGGGCACCATGTATGAGTTAGATGCTATTTCTGCCGTGGTTATCGGTGGCACCTCTTTATTTGGTGGCCGCGGGCGTATTACTGGAACTGTTATTGGAGTTTGCATTTTAGGTGTTATAACCTCTGGCTTCACTTTCTTACGTATCGACTTCTATTACCAAGAAATTGTGAAAGGCATGATTATTGTAGGTGCAGTAATGCTTGATCAACGCCGCCAAGCCCAACGACGCTTACGCGCATAACCAGGACATTACTATGACATCATCTTCATCTACAGGCGGCTACAAAACTGTAAAAAGCTGGAAAAACTGGCTGCCAAAAGACATTAGTATTCTTATGGTTTTGCTTGGCACAGTGTTTATTTTTGAAGTGCTGGGCTGGTTTATAGCCGAGCAAAGCTTCATTTTTAACACCCAGCGTCTAACCATTATCATTTTACAAATGTCTATCATTGGCATTATTGCCATAGGTGTGACTCAAATCATCATTATGGCAGGTATTGATCTATCAAGTGGATCTGCCCTGGCCTTCACAGGCCTTGTGGCTGCAAGCTTTGCACAAACGTCTGAGTATACTCGTGCAGTTTACCCCGCTCTGACCGACATGCCTGTCCTTTTGCCTATCATTGCAGGCATTTTAGTAGGATTTGTTTTGGGCGGTATCAACGGTAGTTTGATTGGCTATGCCGGTATCCCTCCGTTTATTGCTACCTTGGGCATGCTTGTAGCTGCAAGAGGCTTAGCTCGCTGGTACACCAGTGGCTCTCAAGTCAGTTTTTTTATAGACGATTATGCAGTTTTAGGTAGCGGCATTATTCCAGTGATCATCTTCTTGACCACCGCTATGGCATTTCACTTTTTACTGCGCTACACCCGATATGGACGTTACACTTATGCCATTGGCTCTAATGAACAGGCAGCACGTGTAGCTGGCATTAACATCAGAGCTCACAAACTGTTGGTGTATACCATTGCCGGTGGTCTATATGGTTTGGCTGCAGTTGTTGAGACTTCGCGCACTCTAACAGCTCAATCTGGTGCTGGCATGCTCTACGAGCTAGACGCCATTGCCGCCGTGGTTATTGGCGGCACCTCGTTGATGGGTGGTAAAGGTCGTATTACTGGCACCATTATTGGTGTGTGTATTTTGGGCGTTATCACTTCTGGTTTTACATTTTTAGGTATTGGTTCGTTCTACACCAATATAGTTAAAGGCATTATCATCGTCGCAGCTGTTGTAGCTGACCAATATAGTAATAACAAAAATGCTAACCGTTAATTTTATTATAATGAGTTATCAGTGTTAAAAGTGTGAGAGAAAAGACATGAAAGAAATAGGTATCGGTGTTATTGGCACTGCGTTTATGGGCAAAGCCCACTCTATTGCATACGCATCTGCAGCTACTGCCTTTGGCGGCAATCTGCGCCCAAGGTTAGAAATGGTGTGTGACCAAGACCCACAAATTGCAGAAGCCAAACGCAAAGAAATGGGGTTTGCGCGCTGCAGCACAGACTATATGGACGTGGTTAATGATCCTAAGGTGGATTTGATTTCTATTTGTGTGCCTAACTCTATACACAAAGAAATCGCTATTGCAGCCCTAGCAGCCGGCAAACACGTGTGGTGTGAAAAACCAATGTCTACCAATTTGGCAGACTCTCAAGCTATGGTAGATGCTGCTGCAACGAGCGATCAAAAAACCATTGTGGGTTATAACTACACTCAAAACCCGCTAGTGCATGCTGCTAGAGATATGATTAACGAAGGCGTGATTGGTGATGTTACTGGTTTTTTTGGTGTTTACGACGTAGACAACGAAGCTGATCCAGATCGCCCTTACAGCTGGCGTATGAATAGAGAGTTATCAGGCACTGGTGCCAATGCTGATGTAATGTGTCACCTAGTGAGCGTAGCCCACTTTATGACGGGCAGCGATATAAATAGTGTTGTGGGTGAATATGACATAGTTTATGCAGATCGCCACGATCCTAAAACGAATACCCGTAAAAGTGTGGACAATGATGATGTATGTATGGCCATTGCCCGCTTTGACAGTGGCATTAAAGGCACTTTGCGCGTAAGCCGCGTAGCTTGGGGGCGTAAATGTGGTTTGAGCTGGGAAGTGCATGGCTCTCAAGGCATGATCCGCTTTGATCAAGAACGCCTTAACGAATTGCAACTTTATACCCGCTGTGATGATCCTCGCCAGCAAGGTTTCCGTACTATTTTATCAGGCCCTTATCATAAACCTTATGACGCTTTTTTACCCAATGCTGGCCACACTCTAGGCTATATTGATGTTAAAGCGTGCGAGTTAAATCAATTGCTCACCACCATTGAAAAAGGCGGACAAACTTGGCCATGTTTTGCTGATGGGTTAAAAATAGAAAAAGTAATGGACGCCATTGATCGTTCAGCCATGAGTGGCCATTGGACGGACGTACAATAGCATGACTAACACTCCCACTTCAGCTTCGGCAAAAACTTGGCATGCTTTAGTGCTAGGTAGAGCAGGCCTTGATCTTTACCCTCAAACTGATGGCGGTAAAACGCGAGATGCCAATGGATTTACCGCTGATATGGGAGGCTCTGGCGGCAATATTGCAGCAGCCATGGGCAAGGTTGGCGCCAAGGTAGCGCTATTAACAGCCTTGTCTGAGGATAGTATTGGTCATTTTGTACGCCAAAAACTAAAAGAATGTAATGTTAGTGATGCGTTGTTACAAACTTGCCAAGGTAATAGCCGCACTAGTTTGGCGATTGCCGAAGTAAGACCGACAGATTGTGATGTAGTGATCTATCGTAATGATGCTGCCGATCTGCAACTATGCCTTACCGATGCAATGAAGGCGGCCGTAGCTGACAGTAGTAACTTGGTGGTTACAGGCACTGCGCTGATTTCTGAACCATCACGCACCACCACTTTAGAGCTTATGCAATATGCTCAAAATAACTCAACTTGTGTGTGGTTAGACTTAGATTATCGTCCATGGAATTGGCCAGACTTACAGACCACACGCGAAATTTATAGCCATGCTGCACAGTATGCTGATGTGATTATCGGTAATGAGGAAGAGTTTGCAGTGCTCACGGATGAACTAGAGGCCTATATTGAAAGTGCCAGCAGTCTTTTGGTACACCAAACTATTTTGCTTAAACGCGGTGGTAATGGTGCCAGTTTATTTAGCCAAGGCAAGCGTCTTGATAGCGGTGTTTACCCCGTTATCCCATTAAAGCCATATGGTGCTGGGGATGCTTTTCTAGGAAATTTAGTAGACCACTATCATCAGCATAAAGATTGGCAATCGGCCATTTCCAGAGGCAGTGCTGCCGCGGCTATTGTAGTGTCTCAACGCGGCTGCGCTGGGGCTATGCCCAATACAAAAGAAATTAATATATTACAAGAATCAAGTGTCATGAAACCATCTGCCATCTGGCGTTAGTGTCACGGAAATAAGGAGTTTTACATGCATATCCCACCACATGACAACCATAACAAAGCCATTGTAGACCGAGACGATGAAAAAACACCTTTATGTTATTTCAACATTGTTAAGCTCACTAAAGGTGAATCCTTTACCTCTATGGTTGAAGGCTATGAAACGTGTTTAGTGCCTGCCACTGGCAGTATTGACGTTAGTGTTGCAGGGCACCACTTTGAAGCGGTAGGTAAGCGTATGCACATTTGGGAAGGTGAGCCTGAAGGTGTTTATGTGCCCCTTAGTACAGAGGTGACTTTTACTTGTGTCAGTGATGCTGCTGAAATTTTCGTCTCAGGTGCCAAGCACGATGAAGTGTATGAGCCTTTTGTAGTGCGCGAAGCACAAATTGACCCAGTACAGTATGGTTCTGATGACACTAAAACTCACCGCAAAATCAAACACATTTTAGGTAAAGCGCAAGCAGGTCAAGTAGGCCGTTTGTTAGTGAGTGAATTATTTACTGTAGGTGCTGGAGGCTGGTCTGGATTTCCACCCCACAAGCACGATACCGATACGTTGCCCGCAGAAAGTCGCCATGATGAAGTGTATAACTTTCGGTTTAATCCCGAACATGGTTTTGGCGCTCAGTTTCTCACTCAAGAAGGTGAAGATATGGGAGAGGTGTACCATATTCGTAATGCCTCTACTATCCAAATAGAAAAAGGCTATCACCCATGTGTAGCTGGCCCTGGCTATGAAATGTATTACTTCACTATTTTAGGGGGCTTATCGCAACGTCCATTACACCAAAACTTCCATCCTGAACATGCCTATCAACTGGATACTATTCCCGGTATGAAAGATATGATCAGCAAATTTAAGTAGATTATTATGTTAGTTAATTTAACAGACCTTATGCAACCTGCCTTAAAAGGTGGCTATGCAGTGCCTTGTTTTAACGTGTTTGGCTACGAAGATGCTTTAGCGGTAGTTAATGCTGCCCAAGCACGTAATGCGGGTGTGATTTTAGCCGTAAATTTGGATATGACTTTATTTATGCCTTTGGAACACATCATTGGCATGCTCAAACCTCTGGCTCAAAGCGCGACGGTGCCTGTGTGTTTGCACCTAGATCATAATTACGACATTCCCACGGTTATTAAAGCCATTGACGCAGGCTTCACCTCGGTGATGTACGACGGTTCACAGCTACCTATCGCAGAAAATGTGGCAGGAGTGAAACAAATTGTTACTCACGCTAAGTCTAAGAATGTGTCTGTAGAAGCTGAAGTAGGCTCTGTGCCTTATGCCACTGGTCGTGATCACATTAAGTCTGAGCTAACTAATTTAAGTGAAGCTTTGATGATGCTAGAACAAGCCAAACCTGACGTATTAGCTGTGTCAGTAGGTAATGTGCATCGTTTGGAAAACACTTTTGTGGATATTGATTTCGCCCGTTTTAATGAGTTGCAAGCGGCTTTAGATGTGCCTTTAGTGATCCATGGAACCAGCGGTGTAAAAACTCATGATATCCAAACTTTAGCCAAAGGCAATGTGTGTAAATTTAATATAGGCACCTGCCTGCGCCAGCGTTTTGGTCACACTTTACGTAAAACTCTAGATGACAACCCAAGCTTATTTGACCGCCTCACCATCATGAAAACCATCATTCCAGAAGTGAGTGATGAAGCTGATAAAATGATTCGTTTATTGGGTCAGTAAGGCAGCTAATACCCTACCCAGGTTAAGCAAGAGAAAAAGGTAAAACGAGATATGCCCATGGCGCAATTAACTGGCCTTAACAACAAAATAGCAGTTATTACAGGTGGCAGCCAAGGCCTAGGAGCCGCTACTGCGCGCTTATTTGCACAAAGAGGTGCTAAAGGCCTTATTTTGTGTGGCAGACAAACCACAAAAGGCAAAGCTGTTGCTGAAGAAATTCAACAGTTATACCCCGCCTGTAAAGTGCACTTTGTTACCGCAGACTTAGAGCAAATAGACTCTCCAAAACTTATTATCCAAGCTGCCCAGGAACATTTTGGACAGCTTGATATTCTCATCAATGTTGCAGGCTTATCGGCACGAGGTAGCATATTAGATACCAGTCCACAGCTATATGATCGTATTATGAACATCAATGTTCGTGCGCCGTTCTTTTTGATACAAGAAGCCGCCAAATTGATGCGCTCTAAAGGCACTGGAGGCACGATTGTTAGTATCGGATCTATAGCAGCATATGCTGGCATGCCTATACTCACAGCGTATTGCACCTCCAAAGGCGCACTCAATACTCTTACCCGCAATACAGCCCACGCGTTAATGCGCGATCGCATTCGGGTTAACTGCTTAAATATTGGTTGGATGTCTAGTGACGAAGAAGATGTCATACAGCGTAAATATCATGGGGCCCAAGATGGCTGGCAAGAAAAAGTAGGTGAAGGGATGCCTTTTGGTCGCTTAGTAGACCCTGACGAAGTGGCTCGAGCCTTAGCTTTTTTAGCCAGTGATGAATCTGGATTAATGACAGGCTCAGTAGTGAATTTTGACCAATCTGTTTGGGCTGCAAGTGATGGTATGGTAGTGCCTGAACATCAACTTCCTGATTAAATCAGTGTGGTTATTAAACTTGAGCTAATAACCACTCCTTAAATGCCCTAACGTCTGCTCTTTGAAGGTGTGACTTAGGGCAAACCACATGGTAAGCATGATCTGTGATTAAAACCTGATCAAACAATACCACCAAACGACCAGTAGCTAAGTGATCTTCTACAAATGGCGTTGACCCTAACGCAACACCTTGTCCATCTATTGCTGCCTGAATCAACACGTTGGTGTCATCCATAGTGGTGCCGCGCTTAATATTTACACCCTTTACTCCAGCCTGCCTTAACCATTCATTCCAATCATTCGGGCTGGCATCATGCAATAACGACACGTCCAATAGCTGCTCAGGTTTTACTAGAGTGGTATTTTTGGCCAGCCACGCGGGGCTTGCCACAGGAAAAAAATCTAGCTTTATAATGGGAGTGCACTCCACCCCCACCCAATCCCCTTTGCCATAAGTCACTGCTAAATCTATATCTTCACGCTCAAAATCAACAGGTTTGTGGGCATGGAACAAACACAACCCAATCTCCGGGTACAACTCTCTAAACTCCTTCAACCTTGGCGACAGCCATTTAGCTGCAAATGAAGGTGCTAAACGGACATTAAGCATTGAACCTGCTGTTTGTTGTTTCAAGCTCACAAGAGCGTAGGCGATGTCATCAAAGGCGTCGGCCAATACAGGCATTAAGGCTGCACCACTAGCTGTTAATGTGAGGTTGCGGGGTGAGCGAGTAAATAAATCATACCCAAGATAGTCCTCCAAACCCTTTACTTGGTGGCTAATAGCTGCCTGAGTAACAAATAATTCATTTGCAGCTCGAGTAAAGCTTAGGTGTCTAGCCGCGGCTTCAAAAGCTCGCAAACTATTTAGTGGGGGTAGTTTTCTAGCCATTTATTATTACCATCAATCGCATTAACCTAATTAATGCGACACATTTTTGCATTAGTTATTCTAATGCAGTTCCATAGAATTAATCAATTGATTAGAACAGGATTTAGGTTAAAAATCACCACACTAAAAATAAAAAATATCATTCTAGGACACACCATATGTCACGTCGATCAGGTGGCCGTCAGGCCCGTTTAGCAGAGCGTTTAGCACCTTTAACTGAAGAAGCAAAACCCGTTCACCCGGGTGAAACAGGGGGCACATTTATGCCCCTATCTGATAGTGCGATGTCTGCTATTGCCGATAATGCCTATCGTATTTTAGAAGAAATAGGGTTTGGTAGCTCAACAGACCACTGCACACAGACTATGGTCAAAGCGGGTGCAGTAATGGGTGAAGATGGCCGCTTACGTATTCCACGCAGCTTAGTTGATCATACTTTAAGTATTTGCCAGAGAAACCTAACACTGCACGGCGTAGACCCTAAGCATGATTTAGAGATTAATGGTCAACGTGTACACTTTTCTACGGCCGGCGCAGCAGTGCATGTGTCTGACCCAGAAAATAACACCTACAGAAATTCAGCCACGCAAGATTTGTACGATATGGCGCGTATTGCAGACACTTGTGAGCATATTCATATGTTCCAACGCATGTGCGTGTTAAGAGACATAGATGATCCAAAAACAATGGATCTAAACACCCTTTACTGTTCTGTTATGGGCAGTAGTAAGCACATAGGTACAAGTTTTACTGAAGCAGATCATGTGAGCGCCGGTCTTAAAATGTTACATCACTTTTCAGGTAGCGAAGAGGCTTGGAGAGCAAGGCCCTTTGTAAGCATGTCAAACTGCTTTGTTGTGCCACCTATGACCTTTGCAGAAGAGTCATTAGAGTGCCTAAGAGTAGGTGTTGAAGGTGGCATGCCCATTTTGCTTCTTTCTGCTGGGCAAGCTGGAGCTACAGCACCCGCTTTGTTGGCGGGCGCTGTATCACAGGCATGGGCTGAATGCTTGGGTGGTTTGGTGTATGTGAACGCTATCAAACCAGGCGCACCTGCTATTATTGGCACTTGGCCTTTTGTATCAGATTTACGCACTGGAGCCATGAGTGGTGGTTCTCCAGAGCAAGGTATATTGTCTGCTGCATGTGCACAGATGGGTAACTATTTCGACTTGCCTACAGGCACAGCGTGCGGCATGACCGACGCTAAGTTTCCAGACTTTCAAGCAGGTGCTGAAAGAGCATACACTGCAGTTGCCGCTTCAATGGCTGGTGCAAATATAGTGTATGAGTCTGCTGGAATGTATGGCAGCCTTATGGGCGCTTGCCCTGAAAGCTTGTTGATGGACAATGATGTTTTGGGTGCTTGCATGCGCATGACCAAAGGTGTCACAGTGAATGAAGACAGCTTAAGTTTTGATGTCATTAACGAAGTGTGTATGGGCGGTAAAGGCCATTATCTAGGCTCAGACCAAACTTTATCCGTGATGCAAACTGAGTATATTTATCCCGACTTAGGTGACCGAAGTAGCCCCAACGTTTGGGCTGAGCAAGGAAAACCCGTATTATTAGAAAAGGCCATCGCTAAAAAGAAAGAGTTATTATCCAGCTATTTTCCAACACATGTCAGTGATGATGCTGACTTAGCCATAAGAGCTGAGTTTGATATTCGCCTTACCCGTGAACAAATTGGCCGCTAAAGCGATCCGTTAAGAGAAGATTTATTATGTCCCTACAATCCCATGCACGCGTTGTCATTATTGGCGGCGGATCCCTTGGCGTTAACCTTATGTACCACCTTACAGAAGAAGGTTGGACTGACGTAGTACTCATTGAAAAAGGTGAGCTTACCAGTGGGTCAACCTGGCACGCTGCAGGTTTGTGCCCTAATTTCAACGGCAATCACACTTTGTCTCAAATACATAACTACACACTGGATTTGTACGATAGAGTCATACCCGCTAAAACAGGTCTAGCCTCTACTTTTCACAAGTGCGGTAGCCTGCGGGTAGGCTATACCGAGTTAGAAGAACAGTGGTTTCGCAACATTATGAGTAAAGCTCACAATGTGGGTTGTGAAATGCGCTGGGTATCTAAAGAAGAAGCCAAAGCGATTAATCCTGTAATGAATTTTGATGAAGCTCGTTGCATCTTATACACCCCTGATGATGGTCGAGTAGACCCAACGTCGGTGGTTATGCCTTTAGCCCAAATGGCGCGTGACAACGGAGCTAAGATTAGCCGCTTCAATCGAGTAATCGACATTAAGATACTGCCTCAAGGTGGTTATGAAGTCATCACAGAACAAGGCAATATCATTGCTGAGCATGTGGTCAACTCAGCAGGCTGCTTTGCACCAGAAGTAGGTCGTATGGTCGGCGCACACCTACCTATTATTAACCTTGAGCATCAATATCTAATCACTGAAGACCATCCAGATATTGCAGCCCTCGTGAAAGAAATGCCAGTTACAAGAGACTCCACAGCATCAGCTTACATTTGCCAAGAAGGCAATGGTTTGTTGGTGGGGCCTTATGAAACACGTGGCTCAAAACCCTGGGCGCTTAAAGGTATGGATTGGAACTTTGACCGTGAACTATTCGCTGGTGACTTAGTGCGCTTAATGCCTTGGCTTGAACGTTGTATGGAACTTGTACCATTGTTCCAAGAAGTAGGTGTTAAAACCATTATCAACGGCCCTATCACCCACACTCCAGATGATAACTTCTTGGTAGGCCCTGCAGAGGGACTGACTAATTTTTGGAACTTAACAGGTGCCTCTATTGGTATTGCACAAGGTGGCATTGGTAAATACATGGCACAGTGGATGGTTTATGGCCAAACTGAGCTTAATATGGCGTCATTAGATAGCCGTCGATTTGGCCGTTGGGCTGATAAAAATTACTGCATTACTCGCGCTATTGAATCTTACGAAAACATGTACACGGCCGGTTCACCTACAGAAAACCGCCCTCATGGTCGCCCAAACCGTGTCAGTGCATTACATACAGTGATGGCTCAAAAAGACGCCGTACACTTTGCCCATGCTGGCTACGAAAAGCCTGCGTGGTTTAAGACTGATGCCGTGCGAAGCGAGAGCCATAGCTGGACTCACAACGAGGCACATGCAGTGGTCGCTGAAGAATGTGCTGCTGTGCAAAATACCTGTGGCATTACCGACGTGAGTGGTACTGCTAAATTTAGAGTCACGGGCCCCGATGCTTATGCCTTTTTAGATCACTTGTCATGTAACAAACTACCCGCTAAAGATGGCCGTATCAGTCTTACTTTGTTCCATGCCAAAAATGGTGGCATCATGGCTGAGCAAACAGTAAGCCGCATAAGCCACGATCACTTTGTATTGATGGGGGCTATTGGCTCGCAAATAAAAGAC
>DKMQ01000008.1 GCA_002470565.1 Oceanospirillaceae bacterium UBA7410
TCCGGCTCCGGGCACCATCTATGACAACTCAAATATTCCCAAACTATTTGTATTTTTATCCCCCGTTTTTGTTATTCACCTAATAAACTAGCTAGTTAGGCGCAAATTGAGAATTATTTGACGTGTTGGGTATTTAACCCTGCCTATGTGCCTGTATAATTTGCAGCTTAAGGAGATACTCATGTCATTATTAAATGCTTTACCCGCAAATTCTGGAATCATTATTTGCGGCCATGGTAGTCGAGCTAAAATTGCTGAAGAAGAGTTCAGCTTATTGGCTACTGGCTTGCGCGCTAGGTTTCCTCAGTTAGAGGTTGAATATGGTTTTTTAGAATATTCATCACCTAATATCCACATGGCGTTAGATCGTTTGATTGCTAAAGGCATCACTAACATCTATGCGGTGCCTGGCATGTTGTTTTCAGCCACGCATGCGCAAAATGATATCCCCTCAGTATTAACCACTTACATGCAAAAAAACCCTGCACTTACCATCAAATATGGTCAAGAGCTTGGCTTGCATGATGAAATGATCATGGCTTTTCAGCATCGCATTATGGAAGCGGTGGATCTAGCTGAAATGCCACAGCCTGGTGATTTATACGACACCATGCTGGTAGTGGTGGGCCGAGGCACATCAGTGGCTCAAGCCAATGCAGAAGTTTCAAAACTCACCCGCATTGTGGCAGAAAATATGGGCTTTGGTTGGTGTGAAACGGTTTACTCTGGCGTTACCTTTCCATCGGTGGGGCGCGGTTTAGAAATGGCGTTAAAGCTAGGCTTTAAAAAGATAGTAGTGGCACCATATTTTCTTTTCTCAGGTAAATTAATTGGTCGTATCCACGGCTATATTGACAAGGTTGTGGCGCAGCATCCTGATGTAAGTATTAGTGTTGCTGATTATTTGCGTGACCAATCCCATGTAATTAATACCTTTGTTGAGCGAATCGAAGAAACAGTGTCTCAGCCTGCGGTAAATAATGGCCTTATGGAAAGTTTTCAAGCTAGGCTAGCTGCTGGTGAAGTAACTGTTCATCATCATCATGCAGAGTTTCAGCCAGAGGTTGAAGTGGCTTCAGATGCCCATACGCACAGCCATGACCATAAGCACGACCATTCACACAAAAAGCAAGGGCACAGCCATGCTGGGCACGGGCACACACATGCGCCTTATAGACACATTGCTCACCCCCATGGGCCCAGAACAATGATAGATGAAAATGTGTGTTGTTGCTTTATGGGGCAGTTCCCTCAAGCGGTCATTGATGAAGAGCGTGCGCTTAGGTTAGCAGCAGGTATTGCGGCTGTGGATCAGATTCCACAATGTAAAATTAAATAGTAAACATCTAATAGGCCACTTTGGGTAGATTCATAGTGGCTAGACAGTGGCTAGGTAAGTGAGTTTTGGGGGCTAGTGATCAGCTACAAGACTTTCCGCTGATACATTAAGTGCTTTTGCAATTTGAGAGACCTTCTTTAAAGAAGGGCTTACCGTGCCACGTTCAATGTGGCCCATATGGGCTCTATCAATGCCAGCCATATTGGCTAATTTTTCTTGTGTTATCCCCAAGGACGTTCTGAGTTGCCTAACTCGGAATCCAAACTTTATATCAATGCTTTCCATAAGACGCCTAAGTTTTGCACTGCTAATAACTTGTTGCAGTGACAACTCTTTTGTATTTTTTAAGATAACTTCTTGAAATCTCATTGGGTATTTCAAGAACGAGCAGTTAGTGCTGTAATAATCACTATTATTGTAAGAGCAATCCCTGATATGGGGAAGCTTAAATCATCTTAATCTGTTATACCACGGGGGATAACACGTTAGGTATGGATTACATGTTCACTAATGTTCATTTCCTGACAATCCCACGTTTGATAGGGGTATTGGGTTTAAACCACTTCATCATGGCTTGATTTTATTTCAGCACCATGATCTCATTTTTTTAGCCATACTATGGTGGTCTCACAACACTTGACACGCATGTCAATATTCTGCCAAATTGCAGTTGATTAAAAGCTTAAATTTTCAGGTATAAGCTTGCAATGGTTATTTATTATCTGATGGGCAAATTATGTCAAACGATCCTCTATTACAGCCTTTTGCGCTTAAGCATTTAACCTTGAAAAATAGAATCATGACCACAAGTCATGAACCTGCTTATCCAGAAGATGGCATGCCTAAAGAGCGTTATGTCGCCTACCACGTAGAGCGTGCTAAAGCAGGAGTAGCGTTAACCATGACCGCAGGTTCTGCATCGGTAAGCAAAGACAGCCCGCCAGTATTTAATAATATTTTAGCTTATCGTGATGAAGTAGTGCCTTGGATTCAGCAGCTCACAGATGGCGTGCATGAGCATGGCTGCGCAGCCATGATCCAGCTTACCCACTTAGGGCGGCGCACTAATTGGAATAAAGGCGATTGGCTCCCTTCGGTCTCATCATCAAAGCACCGGGAACCGTCACACAGAGCTTTCCCTAAGCTGATAGAGGACTGGGATATAGAGCGCATTATTAATGATTTTGCAGACTCTGCCCAACGCATGCAAGCAGGCGGAATGGATGGCATCGAGCTACAAGTGTATGGTCATTTATTGGATCAGTTTTGGTCGCCCTTAACCAATGATTTAATAGGTCCCTACGGCGCTGATACCTTAGAAAATCGTATGCGTTTCCCGATGGAAGTATTAGACGCTATTCGTAAGCGCGTAGGTAGTGAGTTTATTGTGGGGCTGCGCTTTACTGCAGATGAAATACAAAAAGGTGGTATTACCCCAGCACAGGGCATTGAGATATCCAAGCGCTTGGCTGCCTCTGGACAAGTGGATTTTTTAAATGTGATTAGAGGCCGCATACATACAGACCCTGCATTGACCGACATGATTCCAGTGCAAGGCATGCCCAATGCGCCACACCTTGATTTTGCAGGGGAAGTTAAAAAAGCAACCGGTTTACCTACGTTTCATGCTGCAAAAATATCTGATGTAGCCACGGCGCGTCACGCCATCTCAGCAGGATTGTTAGATATGGTGGGTATGACCAGGGCGCATATGGCCGACCCACATATAGTGCGTAAAATTATGGAAGGGCGTGAAGATGACATTCGCCCGTGTGTAGGCGCCACCTATTGTCTTGATCGCATCTACCAAGGCGGCGAAGCGCTTTGTATTCACAATGCTGCTACAGGGCGTGAGCTTACCATGCCTCATGATATTCCAAAGGCTACCATCAAGAAAAAAGTGGTCATTATAGGTGCTGGGCCTGCAGGTATGGAGGCTGCACGAGTGTCTGCGGAGCGCGGGCATCATGTGGTGGTGTTTGAAGCAGCGCCCAAGCCAGGTGGCCAAATTCGTTTGGCAGCGCAATCGCCAAGGCGTCGTGAAATGATGTCTATTATAGACTGGCGCATCACTCAATGTGAGGCGCGTAATGTTGAATTTCGGTTTAACACATTAGCGCAAGCCTATGACATTACAGAGCTTGAGCCAGATGTAGTGATCATTGCTACTGGTGGTCTGCCAAATACACAGCTGTTTGAAACCAAAAAAGAGCAATCTAGTGTGGTCACCAGCTGGGATATTATTTCTGGTGATGTAAAACCTGCCAAACACATGCTTATCTATGATGAGTCTGGAGATCATCCAGCCTTACAAGCTGCTGAATTTGCAGCGAGTTTAGGCTCAAAGATAGAGATAATGACGCCAGATCGCACCTTTGCCCCAGATGTGATGGCCATGAATTTAGTGCCCTACATGCGCTCCTTGCAAGACAAAGACGTCACCTTCACCGTGGCGCGGCGGCTACTTGATGTTAAAAAGAGCATTGAACACAGTGGTAAAAAGTTCACTGCACTTATTGGCACAGATTACAGTGATCATACTTATGCAATGGACTATGACCAGATCGTAGTCAATTACGGCACCTTGCCGCTGGATGAGCTATATTTTGATCTCAAACCGCTGTCTTCAAATGCAGGTGAGGTAGATCAGACCGCCCTAATATTAGGGCAAGTTCAAGAAGTGTCTCGAAATGAAGCGGGTAAATTTCAGCTGTTTCGAATAGGTGATGCAGTTTCGGCTCGTAATACCCATGCAGCTATTTATGATGCCCTGCGTTTGATGAAGGACATTTAACCTATTATGGCAAGCATTAAAACCATACATGTAGTTTCTTGCCATGCGGAAGGTGAAGTAGGGGACGTGATTGTGGGTGGTGTCGCTTCGCCACCAGGTGATACCTTATGGGAACAGCGTAATTGGATTGCCAATGATCAAACACTGCGCAATTTTATGCTCAACGAACCCCGTGGTGGTGTATTTCGGCATGTCAATTTACTAGTGCCACCTAAACATCCTGAGGCGCAAATGGGCTTTATTATCATGGAGCCTGAAGATACCCCGCCTATGTCAGGCTCAAACTCTATTTGTGTAGCCACGGTGTTATTAGACACTGGTATCATTCCAATACAAGAACCCATAACACACCTGGTGCTTGAGGCGCCAGGTGGTTTGGTGCGCGTGCGTGCGCAATGCGCCGATGGCAAGGCACAACGAATTACAGTACAAAACCTACCTTCTTTTGTAGGTGAGCTAGGGGCCAAGATAACGGTTGCTGGTATTGGTGACATTACTGTAGATACGGCATTTGGTGGAGACAGTTTTGTGGTGGTAGATGCCCAAGCACTAGGGTTTAAATTAGAAAGCGGTGAGGCCAAAGACCTGGCTACCTTGGGTGTTAAAATCACTAATGCCGCTAATGCTCAATTGCAATTTCACCACCCCTTAAATCCTCAGTGGACGCACTTTTCTTTTTGTTTATTTGCAGGGCCATTAACCCGAAAGGGCAGCCATTTAACCGCAAAATCTGCAGTGGCTATAAAGCCAGGAAAAATTGATCGATCTCCAACTGGCACAGCAAGCTCAGCACGTATGGCGTTACTCCATGCCTGTGGCAAAATCAAGATTGGCGAAACCTTCACCGCACAATCTATTATTGGTTCAGAGTTTCACGGGCGTATTATTGATACCACTATGGTGGGTAGTATCCCAGCAATTATTCCTGAAATTACAGGGCGAGCATGGGTGACAGGCACACACCAACATGTGCTTGATGCTGGTGATCCTTGGCCACAGGGGTATCGTTTGAGTGACACTTGGCCTGATATCAAATAAGTGAGCCCCCACTATTTATTTGGGTGCTCACTTACGCTTCCAAAGCCGCCCATCTATCGCTGACAAACCACAAGCAATAAGGCCCATGCCCGCCATCTGATTCCACCCAAGGGTTTCGCTTAGCAATAATGTGCCTAAAAGAATGGCCGAAACAGGCACCAAAAGTGTCACTAACAAAATGTTGGTAGCACCAGAGGATGACAAAATTTTAAAATACAATACATAAGCCAGTGCTGTGGAAAAAATGGCTAAAGCCAGTATAGACATCCAAACTAGGTAGCTTGGCCCAAGTGGGCCAAAGATCACCAGTGGGCCATCAACCAGCATGGCAACAGGAGCTAGTATTACCGTAGAGCCTGTCACCTGGCCTGCGGCGATAATAATAGGGTTTAGCCCTGTGGCTTTAAAGCGCCGTCCAAAAACACTGGCAAAGGCATAAGATAAAGCTGCAACCAATATAGCCATTTGAGCCAAAACACTAGCTTGGGTGGCTATGTCTACTGTAGGCATACCAATCATGACTAGCACCCCTGAAAACCCAATAGCTACACCTATTAACTTTAGACCAGAGATGCGTTCGTCTGCTAATAACAAGCCAGCCACTAATACACCAAATAAAGGAGTGGTTGCATTGAGCACCGATGCTAAGCCAGAGCTAATGTGTGTTTGGCCCCACACAATAAGACTAAAAGGGATAATGTTGTTGAGTAATCCCATGGTTAAAAACGCAGCCCAAAGCCCAAGGTTGGTGGGAAATTTTAGCCCCATGGCCATGGCAATAGCCCACAAAGTGATTGCAGCAAGGCCCACACGCAAAGCCACTATGGTTAACGGAGGCAAGGCTGTCACTGCTACCTCAACAAAAAAGAAGGAGCCTCCCCACAGCACAGATAGTGTAATTAGCATAAGCCACTCACGAGCGCCCATGGTGCGTTGGATAGAAGATGCCATGTAAAGAGACCTTAAAGCAGTGGGTAGCGGATGAGCTAAAATTAATAAATGATACTCACACACAATTACTTAGCAGTCAAAAACTGAGCAAGGCGCTAAGTGTAAGCTTGGCTTTATAAACAGCCGTTTTTAGATGTGTTCGTGTTAATCTAGTGACACACTATTATATGTATCACTAAATCCTAGCATAGAGAAAAACCATGGCCATAGGCGCGACCATATACAAGGCAAATTTAAACCTGTCCAACCTTAACAGCCACCACTATGCTGATTACAATCTCACCATAGCCAAACACCCTTCTGAAAACGAAACACGCCTTATGTGTAGGCTGATTGCTTTTTTACATGCAGCTCATGAAGACCTAGAGCTTACTAAAGGCATAAGCTCTGTCGATGAGCCTGATTTATGGCAACGGGATTTAACTGGAAATATAGTCCATTGGATAGAGCTTGGCAGGCCTGATGAAAAACGCATTCGACAAGCCAGTGGCAAAGCACAACAAGTGTCTATTTATACCTACCATGACAACAAAGCTGATATTTGGTTAGACAAAAACCGTGCGGCTTTAACAGCTAACAAAAAGGTCAAGGTATTTCATATTAATGTGCAAAGCGACGATGCTATAGAACAGTTGTTGTTTAAAACCATGAACTTAGGCTGTATTATTGAAGAAGATCAAATGCACTTAAGTGATGAAAAACAGCATATGAGTGTGCAAATTACTCAAAGCTTGTAATCAACAACAGCAGGGCCTGTGTGAGGCAGGCTCAAAAGTTAACACACAAGGAATAGCTTGCATGGCGCTAGCAAAACAACTGATGGTGTACCCTGCTAACAGGCTGGAAGACTTGGCGGTGTTGCTCAACCATGTGGTTAAACTAGGGCACCAAAAGGGCTTGGCTGGTGTGCTTAATAGTAGCCAAGTGATCGTAGAAAACCCAGGCATGCAGCATTGGCTTAATACTCAGTTAGCCAAGCAAGATGGCATTGCCATGAACATAAATTACCCTTTACCTGGAAAGTTTGTATGGCAACTAGCGCGCAAACTTTTAGGAGACGATCAGGTTCCTCAGCAACCTCCTTATCAGCGTGAAGCTTTGGTGTGGCGCATTGACGATATTTTAGCCAGTGATGATACACTCAAAAATCCAGCCTTTACTCAAGCCAATAGGTATTGGCAATCTGCATCTAACCTAGGTGAATATAGCGCTGATGACTTACTAAAACGCTTTCAACTTGCAAGTGCCCTAGCTGATTTATTTGAACAATATATCCTTTATCGACCCGACTGGCTTACCAGCTGGCAAATTAAGGCACAAGATCAAACACAACACTGGCAAGCCCAGTTGTGGGCTGTTTTATGTCAGCAAGATGATCGTCATCCCATTGATATTCAACGAAAGCTAATACAAAGTTTGGGCCAATTAACTAGCGCCCAGCGTAATGACCTGCCACAACAAGTGTGCTTGTTTGCACTTAACACCATGGCACCTGCTACCTTAGAAGTATTTTCTGCCTTGGCAGCGCATACCCAAGTGCATGTGTTCCATCTTAACCCTTGTGCCGAGTATTGGGGGCATATTCAATCTGAAAAAGCCATCGCATCAACGCACCTTAAACACTGGCTTGAGCAACAAGACGATGATGTTTTAGTGGACGGGGGTAATCCGTTATTAGCCAATTTGGGCGCCCAAGGCAAAGAATTTTTTCGGTTATTACAACAACAAGACAGCTACAACATTGATGCCTTTGAAGAGGCGCAGCCCGCAACCGCAGACGGCCATCTATCTACTTTACAGCAGATACAACACGATATTTTGCACTTGGAAGACGCACGCAACCCTTCACACAAACTTGCCCAAAAAAAGGTTGATGATAGTCTAGTCTTTACCCATGGCTCCAGTGCTTTGCGAGAGTTACAAGGATTGCACGATTGGTTGCTTGGTAAATTCCAACAAGATCCTACACTCAAACCTAGTGACATATTAGTGATGTGCCCACAGGTAGAAGATTATGCAGCCCACGTGGGTGCGGTATTTGATACTCATGGGCGTCAGTTTGATCACGGCTATGGTTTTGACAATGGTTCTCAAACACCTCAATTACCTTGTTCTATAGCTGATAGAAAACCACAAGATTCTCAACCCTTAGTGGCCGCTTTTTTGCAGCTTTTACAATTACCAGATAGCCGTTTTCAAGTGTCTTTTATTCTAGACTTTTTGCGCCTACCAGGTATTCAAAGAAAGTTTGGAATAGGTGTTGACGAGCTTGAAATTATTGCGGTGTGGTTGGCGAATGCCAGTGTACATTGGGGTTTGGATGAACAGCATAAGGCACATACGTTGGGTCAAACATCTTCAACACCTACCTACAGTTGGTCGTGGGGACTTAAGCGTTTGCTGCTTGGTTTTGCCCAAGGTGACCAAGCGCTTAACTATCAAGATGATTGGCTGCTAGCCGATGTAGAGGGCGATCAAGCTATACTTCTAGGGCGCTTAATGCAGGTGCTTGAACAACTACAAACCCATGCACGGCAGCTTAATACACCCCGCACTGGTAAAGCCTGGCGTGGCTACCTTACTAGCATGATAGATGAGTTTTTTGCTGACGATCAAGACGGTGACTACAGTGAAGAGCTTGCAAAAGAGTGCTTATCTACCGCTATTGGTAATATGGCTGTGTGGATTGAACAAGTGGATTATGTCCAAACGATTAGTTTGGAAGTGGTGCGTTATAGCCTCACACAAAAACTGTCTGTAGCTAGTAGCACGCAAGCTTTTATTACGGGCAAAGTCACCTTTTGTTCCATGGTGCCTATGCGCAGTATTCCCTTTAAAGTAGTGGCTATGTTGGGCCTTAATGATGGGCAGTATCCTCGTCAATCAAAACCATTAGACTTTGATTTAATGGCTCAAGAAGGTCGCAGAGTAGGAGATCGTTCGCGCCGTGGTGATGATCGTTATCTGTTTTTGGAAGCGTTAATAAGTGCACGAGAGTGTTTGTATTTAAGTTATCAAGGCAGTGATAGCAAAAATAACTCTCCACGTCAGCCTAGTTTGGTAGTGTCAGAGCTAATGGAATACTTGCAAAACGGCTATGGGTGGCATTTTAAGGATGATCACTTAGCATCACAGCTTAGACCATTGCCTTTGCATAGCTTTAGCGAGGAAAATTTCCATGGTGTTTCTAATGCCTCCTTCGATACAATGCCTTCGCCTAGTTTTGAATCAGCGTGGCTGCGTGTGCTGCAAGCAAAACACGAAGTGCAAGATGACGTTGTAGAACTAACTCCTAGTATTACTTCTAGCCAGAGCAGTATCACCATCAATGAGCTAGTGCGTTTTTTGGAAAACCCTGGGCGTATGTTTACTAACCAACGCTTGGGCTTGTATTTACATGACTATGATTTAGATCTCAACGATGATGAGCCTTTTGCAAGCTCTAAGTTGGTAGAGTATAAGCTGCGCGAAAAAATGCTCGAGGCAGTATTATCTAATGAGCCGCAGGCTTGTGCCTTGGTAAGGCAAGAGTATCAGCTAAATGGAAAATTACCAGATAGCCACCTTGGTGCTAATAGTATAGATACCAGCGAAGGCGAAGCACAATCTTTGGTAGATGAGCTATGTAGTGTGAATTATGCCCAGATAAAAAAACACCCAGTCAGTATCAGTTTTATGGGCTTAACCATCACCGATGAAATAGCCCTAACTGGCGAGCCACTGGATGAAAATAGCCCGTTAAAAGTAGTGCTTACTAGGCCTACTAAGGCCAAAGCTAAAGATAAACTATCCCTTTGGGTGAGGTGCTTGATCGCTCAGGTGGCATTTGAACAAAACGTTGATGGTGTGTCTGTGCACTTAGAAAAGAACCTTCAACTAAAAGGTTTAGAAGATGCAAAAGCCCAGCTAGACAGCATTATGCAAATGTATATTTTAGGTCTAACTAAAGCACTACCCTTGGATGCAGAGCTAGCCATAGAGTTGCTAAAAGTAGATTCTCAAGATGAAGCCAAACGTAAAAGTCAGTGGCAAAAAAGCTGGTATCACCATAAATATAGTATGGCGTTTGATTTTTCAAGTGACCCTTATAGGCGATGGTTGTGGCCACAAACGCCACCATTTGATGACTGGCATGAACAGTTTGGCCCCTTATATCAGCCCATGGTAGATTGCATTAAATTGGTGAAGCATGCCTAACCTAGACTTAGTAAATTTACCACTCCAAGGCCGTCACCTTATTGAAGCAAGTGCGGGCACTGGTAAAACCTATAGCATTACGCGGATATATTTGCGTTTGCTGCTAGAAAAACAAATCCCTGTAGAGCAAATATTGCTAATGACGTACACCCGTGCAGCCACGCAAGAGTTGCGCGGCCGTATAGAAGAAACCTTGCGTGACGCCCAGAGTAATTGGGGCAAGCATGAAGATGAATTTTGGCAGCACCTCTACCAACACACCCAAGCGAAACAAGCTCAATTGTTGTTGCACCAAGCCCTACTCAATTTAGATCAAGCGGCCATATTTACCATCCATGGCTTTTGTGGGCGTGCCCTAGAACAACATGCCTTTGCTAGTCAGACAGGGCTAGAGGTAGTGCTTGAGGCTAACACACAAGACTTAGCCTTCACTGCACTGCAAGACTGGCTGCGGGTGGCTATGCACCAGCCTAAGCTATATAGCCAGCTAGAGCAGCAAGGCTGGCACACGCCTAAAGGTTTTTGGGACGCATTTAGTGGGGCTCTATTAAGCCAAACACCTGTGTTTTGCGCTTCTGCGGACGCTTGGCATAAAGCTTGGCACGCCAATAAAATACAAGTGCGTGAAAGCTTGCTTGATTTAGAAGAGCAAATGATCCAAGCCACCATGTCAGACCCTAAAACAAAAGAGGCAAAACTGGCCCAGTGGCAAGGTTTAATTAATTGGCTTGGCACTGTTGATTTTGCCCAAGCGCACAAAGACCATTTGCTCTGCTTACACGGGGGTAAACTTGGCAAAGTGCCAGAGCTAAAACCTGTCATTAAAGCTTTATCTGTGCGTATAAATAATGAAAGCTTTAAGAAAAACTATGCTGCCAATGCACAGCAATGTGTATTGGCACCAGACATTTTGATAGCCGTAAATACGGTAAGAAAAGCCTATCAAAAAGCAAAACACAAGCAACAGGTTATGGAGTTTGATGATCTGGTAAGGCGTTTGTCTGAATGTGTGATAAAGCCTGAAAATGCAGCCCTTGTAGATGCACTGCGCATTGCTTATCCCGTGGCTTTAGTGGATGAGTTTCAGGATACTGATGGGCATCAATACGCTATTTTAAATCGCCTATATGAAGCGCAAGGTAATACTGCACTATTTATGATTGGTGACCCAAAACAAGCTATATATGGCTTTAGGGGCGGCGATATACATACTTACTTACACGCCGCACAATCGACCGATTACCGCTGGCATATGGACACTAACTGGCGCTCTAGCCATGCCATGGTGGCCGCTTATAATCGTTTATTTTTAAAGGCCCATGAGCATAACCTATTAGGCCCAGGCATCGACTACAGCGCTGTAAAAGCCAGTGCTTTTGCCACAGCAAATCAAGATCAAAACCCTAAAGCCAGTGGGGTGGCTTTGTCGTACGTTTGGTTGCCTACACAAGTGCTTACCAATGAACACAAGTACCAACACATCGCAAACTGGTGTGTGGGGCAAGTGCAAACTATTTTACACCAAGGGCATTTTAAAGCCTGCGATATTGCTTTGTTAGTGCGCGGGGCAGGCGAAGCTCAAGCCTTGCAAAAAGCCTTGCAAAAAGCCCAGTTACCAAGCGTTTATATTAGCGATAGAAGTAGCGTGTATAAAAGTGAGCAAGCTATTGAAATGCTGCGGTTACTTAATGGAATACTGCACTGTGAAGACCAAAGGCAGCTTGTGCGTGCCGCTAGTACGCAGTTATGGGGTGGCAATGTGCCCTTGTTGGCTAAGCTTTCATCCAGTGACAGCTATTTAATAGAAGTAAGAAGCCAAATGATGCAAATGCGCAAACTATGGCTGCAACAAGGCGCCATGGTGCTTATTATTAGGCTGCTAAAGCAACGTGCCGTGCCGCCTGCCCAAAATAAAGAACGCTATCTAACCAACATGGTGCAATTGGCAGAGCTATTACAAAAGGCATCAAATCAGGCAAGCTCTGCATTATTGCTGGTGGAATGGTTGCAACAGCAGTGTGATAGCGACCAAGCAGATGCTAGTGCTGAATTAAGGCTAGAAAGCGATGCCAAGTTGATCCAAATTGTTACCCAGCATGGCTCTAAAGGCCTGGAATACCCAGTGGTATTTATACCGTTTGCTAGCCAAGCAAAAGATCCTCTAAAACGAGGCAAGAAAAAGTCTCAGCTATTCTCTTACTATCATCCAAAAGAGCACTGCCAAGCATTGATGATAGGGCCAGACCCTTTAATATGTGAGCAAACCGCTCAAGCTGCCTATGAAGAATCATTAAGGTTGTTATATGTGGCGATTACACGTGCTCAATATCAGTGTTACATTCCAGTAAGTAACTTCCCTAACAGCCAGTTGTCGCCTTTGGGGCAAGTGGTTTTTGGGGCTTGTGATAATAATAACTTACCTAGCTGGCCTGAAGCTTTGGTGCCACTAACTCATGCCACAGACTCACAAGTGCTATGTGTAGATGAAGATGAGCTGCAAAGGTCTATGTCTGTGCCTACGGTTGAAGCTTTAGTGAAAGATGAATTACAAGCACAGGTATTAACCACACAAAATTTTACCGGACACATTGATGCAAATAACCACTTGTTATCTTACAGTGCCTTGGTGCGAAAGCTTGGCTATGGCTCTGTGCCACCACAAAGTAGCGTGAAAGATCGGGGAGATGGCAGCACTGCCTTAGTTGAGCCTTCACAAACCATACAGTCGCAGGCATTACGCTTTACTCTAGCAAAGGGTAAAAATAGTGGTTTGTTGTTGCATGACATTTTAGAACAGGTAGATTTTGCTCAGCCAAATTGGGTTCATGCCATGGAAGTGCCTTTGGCCAAATATCACACTATGGTAGGTATAGGCGCAGATGATACTGACAAGATGGCGCGTTTGCAGCAGTGGTTAGAGGAATGTTTGTTAACTCACTTGCCAGCCCTTGGCACACAAGAAGACACAGGCTCACAATCGCACAGTAATTGCAGCTTGGGGCAGCTGTTACCCCAGCAAACATTAAGGGAAACTGAGTTTTACTTCCCCTTACAGCATGCTAAGCAAGCAACCTTAGCAAATATTTTAAGCACACATAGATCAGGTGCACCTACTGCATTACCTACTCACCCTGTGTTACATGGCATGATGCATGGTTTTATAGATTTGGTGTTTGAACATGACGGACGATTTTTTGTAGCCGATTACAAATCTAACCATTTAGGTGACAACTTTGCAGACTACAATCACCAAGCCATGCTGGAGTCCAACCAAAACCACTATTATGACCTGCAATATTTAATATATAGCCTAGCCCTACACCGATACCTAGGCCAAAGATTGCCAAACTATAGCCCGCAGCAGCACTTTGGTGGGGTATATTATTTATACCTTAGAGGCATGTCACCCCATAGTGATACAGGTGTATTTGCTCAGGCAATTACTACAGATGAGCTTAATCAGCTGGATCAATTGTTTGCGGGAGATGTCAAATGATGGTTTCAAAAGAACAGCTGCATAATAATTACACTGGTTTAGAAGCGGTGGATGTGTTTTTAGCCAAGGGCTTATGTGAAAGCTTAAACAGCCAAAATGATGTGATGCAACATTTGATCATGGCCTTAAGTAAAGCCTTGCGAAGTGGCCACACTTGCCTGCCTTTAGCTGATATAGCAGGACAAACCTATTGGTCTTCCTTGGTTGATCTAAGGGTTGATTCTAGGCCTGATGTGGGACCTGATGAAGTGATCGACGAAAAGATAGGTTATACATTTGGTGCATTTGAAGAACTGGTGAATTGTGTTCAAGATCATCCCATTACTCCAAGCCATACCGCACCTTTGGTATTTGAATATGAACGTTTGTATTTGCGCAGATATTGGCACTATGAACAGCAGGTTGCAAAACAGTTATTAAATCGGATGCGCAAGTGTGAACTAACACCACAACAAGAGGTGATTGCTGATGAAGTGTTATCACAACTTTTTGCTAAACAGGCCCAAGTAGACTGGCAAGCCCAAGCAGTCAAAGATGCATTTGGGCGCCAGTTAAGTGTGGTGTCTGGTGGCCCAGGCACAGGTAAAACCTATACTGTTGCTCGTCTTTTAGTGGCTTTACAAGCCGTAAGTGATACCCCTTTAACCATTGCCATGGCGGCCCCAACAGGTAAAGCAAAGCAGCGCTTAGTGGAGTCTATTAATGCCGCCAAAGCGCAATTATTAAACCAAGGCATCAATAAAACACTCATCAATAGCCTCCCAGACACTGCCCATACGCTACATGGCTTGTTGGGAGTGCGCCCTAATACACACGTTACTAAGTACCATCAGGATAATACTTTACCCATTGATCTATTGCTGGTGGATGAAGTTTCCATGGTGGATTTACCTATGATGGCGCGCTTGTTAGCAGCACTTCCTAGTCATTGTAAGCTAGTATTGGTGGGAGATGCGCAGCAGTTACCTTCTGTGGCAGCAGGTTCTATTTTGGCTGATATACCTCCAAGCTTTATCAGCTACTTACATAAAAGCCATCGGTTTGATGGCCAAGGTGGTATTAGTTTATTAGCAACTCAGGTCATGCATAATCAAGCCCAAAAAAGCTTTGAAGTGTTATCAGACCATAAAGACTTGCACTTGATCACAGATGAACACTTTGAACTGTGGCTTGCACAAATGTGTGATGAATATTTTATGCCTATGCTCAAAGCACCTTCATTGGATGAAGCCTTTGAGTGTTTAAATCAATTTAGAATCCTTGCCGCAACCCGCCAAGGAGACTTAGGTGTAGAAGGCCTTAATGAACACGTAGAGCGCCTTCTTAGCAGGCGCTTGTCTCAAGTTAGGTTGGGGCAAAACTATCATGGGAAACCTGTGATGGTGACTAAAAACCACCATGGGCTGGGCTTGTTCAATGGTGATGTTGGCATTATGTGGGCGCAAGAAGATGGCCAGCTAAATGCCTGTTTTTTACAGTCTCAAATAGTGCGCAAAGTAAACGTGGGCTTATTACAAGATTTAGAAACTGTGTATGCCATGACCATTCATAAAACCCAAGGCTCAGAGTTTGCTCACGTGGCGCTTATTGTTGCTCCCCAAGCCCAGCGATTGTTGTCTTCTGCGTTACTTTATACCGCCATCACTCGCGCCAAGGTAACGTGCAGTATTAAAGTAGACCAATCGGTGTGGAACAAAGCTGTGAACAATAAAACTAAGCGTTGGTCTGGCCTGCGTGGGCTTTTAAATGGGCACGTTTAAATACTATTAATGCAGGTTCTAGGTGCTAAAATTTGCTCAAAAAATGCTTCAAGTTCTGGGTCTTCACGTTGTAAGTTTAGCTCTTCTTGATTGCTGATTGTATAGCTTTTTTGGCGCACTATTAAGTAAGGTTGATGCTTGTGTGAGCAACTAAAGGATGCACTTGGAAAGCGCTTTAAACACTGGTTAAAAAAGCTCATGTTGTTGGCCACTGCCATGATTTTTTCGTTCGGGTAAACCTGCTGTGCATTTTGTGCGTGGATGTTAATTTTTTGATATCGTTCAATGTTAATAAACACCCTAGGGTCAAACACCTGTATGCCTTTTTGGTTACCCGTGGCGCTAGTGAGTGGAAACTGACCTTTAGGAACACTATTATCAAAAAAAGTGAATTCATACTGAGGCGTAGTATGGGCTAGCCACTTAAATATTAGCTTTGGAATACCCTGGTATGCTTCCACACTGTGGCCCAAAAAATCTTCCACAGATTTGTAACGCCCCCTTTCTTTACCTCTTATCCAGCCTCGCTCTACAGTATCTTGAGGCGCAGTGATGATAAAATACATATACATAGTGTGAGCGTATTTGGCATAGGTGCCATGTAGTACTTTTTGTATTTGCTGCGTTGAAAAGCTGTCAAATCTAAATCGATCTACCAAAATATTGGGAATGGATTTATTCTGTTGGCTTACACGCCTTATGTAGCGGTCTAATTTGCCGTCAATAATATTCACTTCGTTGCTGGTAAAGCGGCCTGAATATTTATAATGAGGGCCTAGCGACTCGTAGTCTAATAATTGGCGACGCCAAATGTCTGGGCTAATAATGCCATATAACGAAGACTCAATGCCACGTTGCTTCATGGTCTCTTTTAATAGTGGACGTATGGTGCTTTTTCCAGCTGCAGAAGCGCCTTTTAAGCTAATAATGACAGGCTTTTCCACACCTTTCAGTAGCTGATATTGGTTAGCTATGACAGCGGTTCCAATGGCAGGTTCTATCCATTTACCCACCATATAGCTGCCATAGTTGTTAAGGGTGTGCCGGCAAATAATGCGGCTCATAAAGATGGCGTCATTACCTATCAAACCTCGAGTAGCAGCAATAGAACCTAGTATTTGATAACTACTTTTGTAAACGGCTTTAATCAAAGGGTTTTTGTGTGCCAAACCTGTGGTCTTGAGTGTGTTAATCGCCTTAAATTGAATTTCGGCACTGCTTAGGCGAGGTTGTTCAGTGGGGTTCTTTTTATGCCAAGGCCATACGCTTTTTTTTATGACAACAGGGGGAGTATGAATCATTATTTCTTCAGCCAGTACTCTATCCACTTCTACCTTTACACAATCTGATAAATGTTGAAACTGGATTTCAATGGTGGGGTATAAGGGCGCAATGTGTTGGTGTAAAATGTCATTAGTAATCCGCCGAAAATTGATACCTAAGTCTTCTTCAAGCTCAGCTTCTGGGATATGAATGTTGGCTCCCACCCTAACAATGAGCTCGTGCATTACTAATCGCCAGGATGTAAAGCCAACTAAATATTGCGGTTTAAGGCCGGTCAGTGCTGCAATTTCCTGAACTTCTTCGTAGTCAGTATAAACGTTGGGCGCTTGAAAAATAGTTTCTAGGCGGCCAAGATCCAGCGGTAAGTTAGTACTTAACCCTGGATTCCATGCACTGTATTCTTCTTGTGTAGGCATCTGTTGTGTGTGGATTGTTTTGTATAATGCTATGTATAGCAGGTTTTTTTAAGCACGTCATTTTCCTATCTAAGTGTTGTGTTTTGGTGAGCACAGTAAAGTAATTTTTACACAACGATGTCTTTGCCGGCACAGTAGTGCAATCTGATAGGTGTGCCCTTTAAAAAACCCAAAGAGCCCCCATAATATGAGAGCAAACGATCACTTAAAACCAGTACAAAATACTATGACACACGCATTAGAAATTAATCAGTTACACAAAATATACGACAACGGTTTTGAGGCACTCAAAGGCATTAGTTTAAAAGTAGAACAAGGCGATTTTTTTGCCTTGCTAGGTCCCAACGGGGCGGGTAAGTCCACCACGTTGGGTGTGGTGTCCTCTTTGGTGAATAAAAGCTCAGGTACGGTGAGCGTGTTTGGGTATGACCTGGACACCCACGTTAGCCAAGCCAAATGTATGATGGGTGTGGTGCCGCAAGAATTTAATTTCAATATGTTTGAAAAAGTTGCAGATGTGGTGGTGCAGCAAGCAGGCTACTATGGTATCCCACGTGATGAAGCTCTCAGGCGCACAGAGCAGCTTCTCAAACAGCTAGGCTTATGGGACAAACGTAAAGAGGCATCTCGTAATTTGTCAGGCGGCATGAAACGCCGCCTAATGATTGCTCGTGCCTTAGTGCATAAACCCAAGTTGCTGATACTAGATGAGCCCACCGCAGGCGTAGATATAGAGCTTCGACGCTCTATGTGGGAGTTTCTTACGCGTATTAATGAGCAGGGCACTACCATTATCCTCACTACGCATTATTTAGAAGAGGCAGAAAATCTGTGCCGCAACATCGCTATTATTGATCAGGGTGAAATTATTAAACACAGCCCTATGAAAGAGCTGTTAAAAACCATTAATACAGAAACCATAGTGCTAGATTTATTAGAGCCTTTAGCCACTGCGCCAGAAATATCGGGCTATAGTTTGTTGTTGGTAGGTGATACGCATTTGGAAGTCACCCTTAACCAAGGCCAAGATATCAACAGCGTGTTTGTTGTTTTATCAACGGCAGGCATTGAAGTGACAAGTATGCGAAATAAAACCAACCGACTAGAAGAGCTATTTGTCAACTTAGTCACCAACAACAAGACTGATTTGCAAGGAGTAAGCGCATAATGTCAGCTTATGAAATATACATTGCCTACTCCACTATTGTGCGCAAAGAAATCCAGCGCTTTATGCGTATTTGGGTGCAAACCTTATTACCACCTTCTATTATCATGGTGCTGTATTTTATTATCTTTGGTAATTTAATAGGCAGCCGCATAGGACAGATGGGTGGCTTTGATTACATGCAATTTATCGTGCCAGGGCTAATCATGATGTCGGTGATTAGTAATTCTTATGGCAATGTAGTGTCTTCTTTTTATAGCACTAAGTATCAAGGCAGCCTAGAAGAAATGCTAGTGTCACCTATGCCTAACTGGGTGATTTTGGCAGGCTATGTGACAGGCGGTGTGGCCCGTGGTTTGGCTGTGGGTACCATAGTGACTTGTTTGTCGTTGTTTTTTACCCAGCTTGACGTGCATAACCTAGGTATCATCGTGCTGGTGGTGCTAATGACCTCTATTTTATTTAGTTTAGGCGGCTTTATTAACGCAGTGTTTGCTAACAGCTTTGACGATATCGCCATAGTGCCCACCTTTATTCTTACCCCCTTAACCTACCTAGGTGGAGTGTTTTATTCCATAGATTTACTGCCAGATTTTTGGGCGAGTGTGTCACAACTCAATCCCATTTTGTATATGGTGAATGCGTTTAGATTTGGTATTTTAGGAGTGTCTGACATACCTGTAGGTTATTCCTTACTTGTGATATGTGGGTTTATTATTGCCTTATTTAGCTACTGCATGCACTTATTAAATACCGGTAAGGGCATTCGTAAATAGCCATTTTTGCTTGGAGAAAAAGATGCAACAAAAAGATTTTATAGAAGCGTCCCCTTTAGGTGACCAAAGTAGTTATGTCACACAATATGCGCCAGAATTGTTATTTCCTATTCCGCGTAATACCCCTTGGCAGCCAGAATTTTCATCACGACCCTTTTATGGTATTGATGTTTGGAACGCCTTTGAAGTGTCTTGGCTAAATGAAAAAGGCTTACCGCAAATGGTGGTAGCCGAATTTAGAATCCCTGCTGATAGCCCCTATATTATTGAAAGTAAGTCATTTAAGCTTTATCTAAACTCATTTAATCAAACCAAAATGAACAGTGTCTCTGGGGTGCAAGAGCGAATGGTGGCTGATTTATCTGCAGCAGCAGGGGCCGATGTACAAGTGACTTTGTATGGCTTGGATCAAATGGCCATGCCTGTGTTACCTGTGCCAGGGGCAAATATTGATGACCAAGATATCCAGATCACCACTTATGAACCAGATGCAAGCTTGTTATCTTCTAACGTAAAAGCTTACAGAACTGAAATATTACA
>DKMQ01000074.1:0-6610 GCA_002470565.1 Oceanospirillaceae bacterium UBA7410
AAATTGGTGACTAAGCGCACTACGTTTTCACCCCAACGATCGGTGTAAAAGTAAAACCCTTGGTCAAGTAAACTGTTAATCATGGCTTTGGGCATTTTACAAAAGAACATGTTGGATACAGTTTCATCTAACATTTCTACGCCTTTTATGCCCCTAAACCCTTGGTCTAAGCGTTGTGCCATAGCGTTCGCTTGGCGGGCGTTATCAAGCCATAAGTCGTGTTTAAAGTAAGCCTCTAATTGCGCCGACATCAAGGTCATTTTAGACATTAGCTGGCCTGCGCGTTTGCGTCGCCAGCCCATGTCTTTGGCCAAAGCTTTGTCAAATATTACAATAGCTTCTACGGCCATGGTGCCATTTTTGGTGGCCCCAAGTGACAATATATCCACCCCCGCCTGCCACGTCATAGCAGCTGGTGAGCAGCCTAAAGACACTAATGCATTAGTAAAGCGTGCTCCATCCATATGCAGTTTGAGGTTATTTTCTTTGCAAATTCGACCTATTTCACACAGCTCTTTTACACTATACACACTGCCTGTTTCAGTGGTTTGGCTTAGGCTCACCACAGCATTTTGCACCGAATGAACATCACCGCTGTTGGGGGCGGCTACTTGTGCTAGCTTTTTAGGGCACAGCTTACTTTGCGCTCCATCTACCAATACCAGCTTGGCTCCATGAGTATAAAATTCAGGTGCGCCACACTCATCTATGTTGATATGGCTTTGTGGGTGGCACAATACTGCGCCCCATGGCGGTGTTAGCGCACTTAGGGCTAAAGCGTTGGATGCGGTGCCTGTAGGCACTAAAAACACACTTAGTGAACACTCAAATATTTCTTCAAGTAGCTGTTGTACGCGCTTGCTGTGATCATCGTTTCCATAGGGCTGCTGGATGTGTGTGCCTGCGTCCATAATGGCTTGCAGCACACTAGGCGCTGCCCCTGCCGTGTTGTCGCTAGAAAACACCCTATTTGTTAGTGTGCGTGTGTTAGGGGCGGACATAGATACTCTCCATCAATGTGACCCTTGTGATACTAGCTGCCATAAAGCATTCACTAAGGGTTTTTTTAGGTTCTTTTTAAGGGCAAACAAACCCACATCATAAGCTTCAAGCTGTGGTTTTACATCTAATATTTTAATACGCTCTAAAGTGGGGCTGTTATCTAATACAATTTTGGGCACTACCCCTATGCCTAAACCTAGGCTTACCATAATCACTATGGCTTCGTTACCTGCCACTTGAGCGTATATTTTGGGGGTGACGTCCATGGCTCTAAACCATGCATCTACGCGCTGGCGCGATAGGCCTCCTTCGGCCAAGATCATAGGCACTTGCGCCCAATCTTTGGGGTGAGTGGGCATCACTAAAGGCTGCTCTAGGTGGGTTTGGTCTTTGGGGGCAATAAACACTAAGGGTGAGATGGTAATGGGTTTAAAGGCCAACTCTCTGGGTATATGTTTGGGCCGTGCAGCGATGGCAAGGTCTTCTTCGCCAGACAATACATGGGTAATGCCTTGATCTGGATCACCTGTATGAAGCTTTATTTCTATGTTGGGATGGTCTTTTCTGAAGCGCTGAAATAGGTCAAACAATAAGCTATACACTGCGGTAACAGAGCAATATAAACTCACTTCACCTTGCAGCTGATCATGTGCGTTTTGCACTTGGCTAACAATACCCTGCCATTCGCTGATAGCAGTGCGGGCATAGCTTACAAAAGCTTGGCCTTGAGTTGTGATTTGCACACTTCTATTGTCTCGAGTAAATAGGGTGACGCCAAGCTGGTCTTCTAGTTGTCTAATGTTTCTAGACAAAGCTGACAAACTAATATGACACGCAGCACTGGCTTTACCAAAGTGAAGGTTTTCTGCCAAAGCTAAAAAATGTTTGAGGTGTTTTATATCCATAGCTTAACTTTATCATAGTTTTAGCTTATGTTTTAATATATGGCTCACTATGTGTCGAATATATCAATTTACGAAAATACCAACAAAGCGTATTATGAGCTTTGTTGTAAAAGACTCTAATACCGATTTTAAAAACACAGGTTCCCCCCATGTCTAATAACTACTTTAATACCTTGCCTTTGCGCGAGCAGCTAGAACAACTTGCCAAATGTCGCTTTATGCACATGAACGAATTCACCGAAGGCGTAGAAGCCCTTAAAGGCAAAAAAATGGTCATTATTGGCTGTGGCGCTCAAGGCCTTAACCAAGGCTTAAATCTACGTGACAGCGGCCTAGATGTGTCTTACACATTGCGCCAGTCTGCCATTACTGAAAAGCGTCAGTCATTTAAAAACGCTTCTGAAAATGGCTTCACCGTAGGCACTTACGAAGAGCTAATCCCTTCTGCAGACATCGTGCTTAACCTTACACCAGACAAGCAGCACTCACCTGTAGTTGCAGCGGTAATGCCATTAATGAAGCAAGGCGCATGTTTGTCTTACTCTCATGGCTTCAACATTGTTGAAGAAGGCATGAAAGTGCGTGAAGACCTTACCGTTATCATGGTGGCACCTAAGTGCCCAGGCTCTGAAGTGCGTGCTGAGTATGTCCGTGGTTTTGGTGTGCCTACTTTGATCGCCGTGCACGAAGACAACGACCCACAAGGCCACGGCCTTGCGCTTGCTAAAGCATACGCTGTGGGTACTGGCGGCCATAAGGCTGGCGTATTGATGTCATCTTTTATTGCTGAAGTGAAGTCTGACCTAATGGGTGAGCAAACTATCCTTTGTGGCATGTTACAAACAGGCTCTTTGTTGTGCTTTGACAAGATGATCGAAAAGGGCATGGATGCAGGTTATGCGTCTAAGCTAATTCAGTATGGCTGGGAAACTATTACTGAAGCCCTTAAGTATGGTGGTGTAACCAACATGCTAGATCGTCTTTCTAACCCAGCTAAGATCAAAGCTTTTGACCTTTCTGAAGAACTAAAAGTGATCATGCGTCCTTTGTACAACAAGCATCAAGATGACATCATCAACGGCACTTTCTCTGCCACCATGATGGCAGACTGGGCTAACGATGACGTTAACCTTTTAGGCTGGCGTGCAGCAACAGGCGAAACTGCCTTTGAAAAAACCCCTGCTGGCGACATGGAAATCTCTGAGCAAGAGTATTTTGATCACGGTATCTTAATGGTAGCCATGGTAAAAGCTGGTGTAGAGCTAGCGTTTGAAACCATGACTGCTGCTGGCATCATTGCAGACTCTGCTTACTACGAGTCATTGCATGAAACACCACTAATCGCTAACACCATTGCGCGTAAGAAATTGTATGAAATGAACGCCACTATTTCTGATACTGCAGAATATGGCTGTTACTTATACAACCACGCCTGCTTGCCTTTGCTAGCTGACTTCATGAAAGGCATGGACACAGACGTGATTGGCCGTGGCCTTGCAAGTGATGACAATGGCGTTGATAACGCCCGTTTGATCGAAGTAAACGCAGCCTTGCGTGACCACCCGGTAGAAGCTATTGGCGCTACATTACGTGGCCACATGGCAGACATGAAGAAGATCGTTTAAGCGAGATTATTTATGTTACAGCTGCACGATTTGTCAGTAGAGTTTGATGAAGGTTTTCAACTTAAACACATTAACTGGCAAATTCAGCAGCACCAACACTGGCTGATTACTGGCGCTAACGGCGCCGGAAAATCAGCCCTTGCTGCAGTGCTAGCTGGCTATGGAGAAATCTTAGCTGGCAGCACTAGCAGGCTTCCTACTACGATTGGCTGGGTGTCTTTTGAAGCCCAAGCCCAACTTATTCAAGCCGAGCTTAAAAAAGATGATGCTGACATTTTAGATGTCATCAGCCTTGGCACTTGTGTGCGTGAAATTATTTTCACCAACGAGACAGACCCTGTTATTGCAGGCGAACTTATTCAAAAGTTTGAGCTAGAGTATTTGCTTGAACGCGCCTTTAGAAAGCTCTCCACTGGAGAGACTCGCAAAGTGATGTTGATTAAAGCTTTGTCTTGTCATGCCGATTTACTCATTTTAGATGAGCCTTTTGATGGCCTTGATCAAGCCTCTCACACCATGCTGCAAAACCACCTGACACACGTGGTAAAACATACCCCTGTAGTAATGGTGCTCAATAGGTTTGATGAGATTCCAGATTTTATTAGCCATATCGCCTATATGGAAGATGGGCAACTGCGTCATCAAGTTAACCGTGAAGACACTCAAGCTTTTAACGAGCTTTATCAACTATTGCACCTTAAAACCACCCACCTACAGGTGCCTGATTCAGATACAGACAATACAAGGCCAGCACTTAACCCAAAAGAACCTTTAGTGAAGCTGAGTAATATCTGCATTAAACACACCGACATGGTGCTTATTGAAAACCTGAACTGGTGCATACAACCCAACCAACATTGGCAGCTAAGCGGCCCTAACGGCAGCGGTAAAACAGCGATTTTGTCATTGATCACTGGCGACCACCCACAGTGCTACACCAATGATATTTTTGTATTTGGCTTTCAAAGAGGTAATGGGGAAAGTATTTGGCAGATAAAACAACACATTGGTTATGTATCTACAGCCTTACAATGGGAATATCGCGTGGGCACAAGCTTAGCTAATGTGATTATCTCTGGATTTTACGACTCTATAGGTTTGTATAGCAAAAGCACCGATCAGCAAAAGCACATCGCCAACCAATGGCTAGAATTACTGGGCATGCAAGGCCGTGGCGACCAGCCGTTTAATAAGCTGTCTTATGGCGACCAAAGGCTGCTGCTTATCGCCAGAGCCATGGTAAAGCACCCACCATTATTGATTTTAGATGAGCCGTGTTTGGGCCTTGATGACATCAACCGCCAGCTAGTGCTAGCCCTGATAGAAAAGGTGTGTGCCGCCAAGGAAACTTCAGTGATTTACGTAAACCACCACGCCCAAGATCGTATTGCAGGCATAGACCATTATTTAGCCTTAGAGAAATCGGCCGACAACGCTTAATTGTCTCGCATGGGCCTGCATCATCGGGTAAAGTTTAGCCCTAACACTCTTTTTTTGTAGGACTCATAATGAAAAGCTGGTTAATACTCTTGTGTGCTGTGGTGTGCGAAGTGGTAGGCACTTCTGCCATTAAATACTCCGAAGGCTTTACTAAAGTAATCCCATCTATTGTGGTGTTTGTAGCTTTTGGCATGGCATTTTATATCTTGTCTATTTCTTTAAAGGTAATCCCTATTGGCATGGCATATGCCGTGTGGTCTGGCCTTGGCATTGTGCTTATTTCTATTATTGGCCACTTTGTATTTAGCCAAAGGTTAGATGCTCCCGCGTTTATTGGCATGAGCTTTATTTTAGCTGGCGTAGTGATTATGCAAGTATTCTCTAAAGCTGTAGCCCACTAAACTCAACTCAACAGGACACTTTTATGCCCAAGGTTGGCATGCCAGAAATTAGACGCCCACAGCTGATACGCGCCACTATGGAGGTGATTAATCAGGTAGGCTTTTTGCAAGCTTCGGTGGCTAAAATAGGCCAACAAGCTGGCATATCTCCTAGCATTATTAACCATTATTTTGGTGGTAAAAGTGGCCTAGTAGAAGCCACCATGCGCAGCATTTTAAAAGACCTAGCTACGGGCATAAACTTACGCTTAGCCAAGGTACAAAAAGACAACACCATAGGCCGTATAGAGGCCATAGTGGGAGAAAACTTCAGCCCCCACCAGCAAGATGAAGCTGTGATGAAAACCTGGCTAGCCTTTTGGGCGCAAGCCATGCACGACCCAGCACTTAACCGCCTGCAACGGGTGAATGAAAAACGCTTATTGTCTTACCTGCGGCTAGAGCTAAAGCGCCGCATGCCCCACCAACAAGCCCACATGGTAGCCACCGGCATAGCCGCACTGATCGACGGCATTTGGCTGCGCGGTGCCCTTAACCCACAAGGCATAGACTCAAACTTGGCACGCCAAGTGATTAGTGATTATTTGGCTTTGTATTTGGATAGGCAGGGTTAGCTGTCGCTAGACTGGCCTAATCAACAGACGAGTTTAAACTACCAAAAGCCGCCTCAGCGGCCTCTAATGCACCTTCTGCTACGCCACCAAACTCGTAGGCCATTTCTGCACATGCAAATAATAGGCAGTCTTGCCATACTTGCTCTAGCGCTATGGGCAAGCCAAATTCGCTTTGCGAGGGTGACGTGTGAGTATCTGCTTGGGTAGCAGTGTAGGTTTGTGTGGCCCAGTCTTGCACTTGCACTTGCAAAGGTGCAGCGGCTTGTGGGCCAAAAAGCTGTTGCAATTGCGTGATGACATTGGGAATTAACTGATCACCTGCCTCTTTTCGTTGCTGAGCAGGCCAAGCCACAAAACCAAATAATGCCCCTTGGGATTGATCTTCTGGCGAGGCGTCATGTATTTCACCTAGTGGCCCAAGCCTGCTCATGCCATCGCCTGATAAACCTTGTGTGCGCCAAAATGGCGTTTCATACACGGCAGTCACTTTGCACTGGCCTGCCATCCATGTGGGCATGTTAAGCAGCGCTTGATTTTGGGCAGGTGATAGCTTGGGTGAAAAGGTAATTAGTTTTTCTACTACTCTGGGCGGCGCACACAACACTAGCTTGCGTGTGGTGATG
>DKMQ01000074.1:6664-9584 GCA_002470565.1 Oceanospirillaceae bacterium UBA7410
CAAGGGTGACATTATTGACACAATGGTTTAGCCACACTCGATCAGTCTCTAGCCGACTGTAGAGGCCGTCTATTAGGCTTTGTAAGCCTCCTTCTAGCCGAATGGAGCCAGACATAGGTGCAGCATCAATAGTGGCGTTAATAGCGCCAAATTGGTCTTGATAAACCAATGTGCCTTGGTCAAATTGTGGGTAGCGTTTAATACCCATTTCTTTAGCAAGCTCATTTATTCTAGGCTGTTGAGGCCAAATCCATGATGGGCCTAGGTCATATCGATGTGGGGTAGCTAAAGCGTTGCCTACTAAAGGCTCTGATAGTATGCGGCCACCCACTCTTGGGCGCGCTTCTAGCAGCAGGTAATTAGTGCCTTGGGCTTGTAATAGCGCGGCTAAGCGCATGCCACTTAACCCCCCGCCTACAATTACTACGTCATACATTGGGTTTTTCATTGGCTTGGGTAGCTTGTCTATGTGAGTGAGGTTTAGCGGCTAAGATTATACAAAGCCCAAAATTCATCCACTCGTGCGCCGTCATAATGGTCGGTGTATTCAGCTGGCAATAGTTGTAGGTCACCTTTGGTGGCTGGGTGACAAATAATCTCGGTGGGCACTGCCACTTTGGCTAGCTGGCCTTGCCACTTATTACGCAATATAAACTGCTTACGACCGGGGTATTTGAAGGGCAAATAAGACAGGCCCGCCTGTTCTACCGCAGCCTTTGCTCTAATGGAAAACCAACACAATAAAAACTGTGGCTTACCTAGCAACCCCCAATCTAAAACTAGCCGTGTATGCCCCACACCCAAAGCTTTGGCTTGTGGTGCAATGCGCGCAATAATGCCTGGCAACAAATGCACATGGTGATGCGAGTCAAAGTAGCTAAGGGCTATGCCTTGTTGCTGCAAGGCGGTTACTTGCAAGGTAAATTCGTGCTCAATGTCTTTGAGCAATGCTTGAGGCAGTGTGCGACAACCAAACCAGCTACGCTTGATCAGGGTCAATAGTGGCATAGTGTTGGCTAAGCCATCCACATGATGATGGCCACTGGTTTGCCCCAAAAGCACGCCGTTGGTTAAATTGAAATGTAGCCCAAGTTTAATGCCAGGCACCGCCTTTAGCTCATCTAACAAATAGTCTTTGTGCAAACTATTGGCCATAATGGAGACCCGCTTTACCACCCCTAGCTGGGCTAGCCTTAGCATGCCTTCATTCACTGCGGGCGAGATACCCCAGTCATCCGAAGTAAGTTGTAGGTACTCATTTTGGGGCGCAGTTAGCGCGGGCCGTGGCTGGTATTCGCCCTTATTTTCTTTATGTTTAAGGTGGGCCAAGGCCTTCACTGTGCGTATAAGCTCACCACCCAAGCGCAAGGTAGATTGGCCATGCTCGTGCATTAACGTCACAGGTATAGACGTCACTTTTTTGTCATGGCCCTTGGCCAGTAAAAATAGCTCTACATCGTAAGAAAAACCATGGCAGGTAAGGTGGCAAAAAAACTCTGTAGCAAAAGCTCTAGTCATCAGCTTTATGCCACATTGAGTGTCTGTTTGTTTGATACCAAACAAAAGTCTCACCGCACTGTTATAAAGCAAGCCAAATACATGGCGCTTAAAAAATGAGGGTAAAAGCTTAGTGGGTAAATGCACGCGGCTTTCTGATAATCTGCGGTTGCCCACTACTAGCTGGGCACCTTCATTCACTGCGTCTTTAGCTAGGCCTAAAAAAGCGAGGTCAAACGGTAAGTCTGCGTCTATAAAACTCACTAGCTCGTATTTTGTGCTTAAAAACGCAGATTGCAAAGCTGCACCTTTGCCTTTTGGGGCTAGGTGCTGGTGGATCACCACACGGGCATCTTGTGCATATTTTGCCAAAAGTATGGCTTGGGTTTCTTGCACTTGGGCCAAGGCCCCATTCACGCTCACCACCACTTCAAACTGACCATGCCAGTGCTGCTGCAAATAGTTCAGCAACACATCCACGGTGTTTAGAATAAACCCGCCACTAGATTTAGCGGGAATAATAATGGATAAACTTGGATCAGCCATAGAGCAGTATATATCTCTTACATTAACTACAATTAATGATTGTAATACAACCCACAGCCTCTGTCGTGAGACAAACCACTTTAGCGCAAGATAAAGCCATTAATCTTGGACAGGTTCAAGGGCTCTAACGGGGGTGCCTGTGCGCTGCTTATCTTGCCATTGGTCTGCTATCCATACATTAGCATTAGAGGGAGCCAGTGGAGTGTTACCCAAGATCAAATCAGCGGCTTTTTCTGCCACCATCATCGTGGGGGCATTCAAATTGCCATTAGTAATGACAGGGAAAATAGATGAATCCACTACCCTTAGGCCCTTTACGCCGCGCACTTTACAGTGATTGTCTAGCACAGCCATTGCATCATCGTCTGCGCCCATTTTACAGGTGCATGAGGGATGATATGCGCTTTCCACGTTTTGTTTTACCCAAGCGTCTATCTGCTCATCGGTTTGCACATCTTTGCCGGGTTGAATCTCTTCTCCTTTAAAGGCATCTAAGGCAGGCTGGTTTAGCACTTCGCGAGTTAGGCGAATACAGTCACGCCAGTCTTGCTGGTCTTGCTGGGTGCCTATGTAGTTAAAGCGTATTTCGGGCGCGTCACTGGCTTTGTTAGACGTGATGCGAATATACCCACGACTGCTAGGCTTATTAGGCCCCACGTGCACTTGATAACCATGACCATCAAAGGCGGCATTGCCATCATAGCGCATGGCTGCAGGTAAAAAGTGGTATTGAATATTAGGCCATTTAAGCCCCGCACGAGAGCGAATAAACCCACATGACTCAAAGTGATTAGTTGCACCTAGACCTGTTTTAGTAAGAATCCAACGGGCGCCTATGAGGCCCATATTGAAATAATCTAACTTGCTATTTAAGCTT
>DKMQ01000090.1:0-21994 GCA_002470565.1 Oceanospirillaceae bacterium UBA7410
TTTTTTATTGGGCGTAAGAAAATAGACGTAGAAAATTATAGGAAGGTAAAGTTGAGGTAAAGCTAATTTTCACAAGCTACCTGAAGTATTTGTCATGTTACAATATAAGCTATTCCATCAAGGTGACAAATCTATGTCCTCAAGCACATTAATATTACTTCTCATGCTATTTTGTATTGTTATGGTACTGGTAATAACGAACATTGTTTATCGTCAAAATCAGCTTAAAAGAATCAATCAACAACGTATTTTGGCTATGCAGGACATGCTTGAGAAGCAATATAATAATCGTGTAGAAAGTATAGATGTAATCACTAGGGCAATGCTTGATAAGCAATGTGAGCTTACAGAAGGGTGTATTCGCTTAAAGCAGTTATTGGACTATGTGGGATCGGATTTATTAGAACTAGATCAATTCCAAGTGATTAGCTTAATGTATAGTGAGACTGAGCACATGCCAATTAAAGAGCAATGGAAGCAGTTAGATAAGAGTGCTAAGAGAAAGTTTTCAAAACATCGCCTGGCACTAGAAGAAGAACATGAAGAAGCCATTCATGCTGCTTTATTGTTATTGCAGCAGCATGAATTTTTAGCCTATAAAAACTTAAACTAACGCTTTCTTGATACGACTTACAGCTTCTTCCAGCACAGATTTAGCGCACCCAAAGTTGAGCCTTAAAAAGTCCCCATCATTAAAGTTGCTGCCAGGAGATAAGCCAACTCCAGCTGCCTCAAAAAAGCTACAAGGGTCCTCTAAGTTCAATGCTGAGACATCAATCCATGCTAGGAATGTAGACTCTAAAGGCAGCATGCGCATGCCATCAATGGTATTTATTTGCTCAAGCAAATAGTCTCGATTATTACGCAAGTATTTATTCATGGCGCATAACCATTCATCACCTTCACTTAATGCTGTTAAAGTGGCGGTATAGCCAAATGGGTTGATTTCAGAAATAATGCCGTGCATTTCATCCTTAAATGCTTGTCGGATATCTTCATTGGCAATGACTGCCCATGAGCAGGCAAGTCCTGCGACATTGAAGGCCTTACTGGCTGCACCTAATGTGATGGAGTTATTAAGGGCGTAATCACTGATGCCAAAGTAGGGCAGATGTTGTTTATTTTCATCCAAAATTATATCTGCATGTATTTCATCAGACACTAAAATTAAATCATTTGCTTCACAGTAAGCATCAATACGACTCAATTCTTCAAAGGTATAAATAGCTCCACCCGGGTTTTGTGGATTACAAAAAAGCATTACACGAGCATCTTTGGCATTACGTTTTTCTAATGCATCTAAGTCTATACGCACACGATCTTCGGCATATGTCATAGCTAAATGGTTGGCTTGTTTTCCCACCGCAGCAGGTGTTGTATGCAAAAATGGGTAGACAATATCAGGTGTTAACACTTGTTGATGTTGCTTGGATAAGCTGCTGATAGCAAGGGTTAAGCTTGCGACAATACCCGGTACCCATACAATCCAATCGGCCTCCACATGGAGGTTGTATTTTTTTTGATAATAATCAGCCACTATTTGATTGCGTTCTTTATCTGTTTTGGTGTAACCAAACACACCATGTTTTACACGCTCTTCTAAGGCGCTTTGAATGACCGGTGCAACTTTAAAATCTGTATCAGCTACCCATAGTGGGATGATGTCCCTGTCTTTGTATTTATCCCACTTTGACGAGTGCGTGTTGTGACGATCGACAACGGTATCAAAATCATAATTATTGTTAGTGGCCATCAAATCTGTGTCCTTCTGTGTATTGCCAGAGACAGAGTCAAAGGCTATATTAGGCGTTATGTCATAGGTATCATTTTGGACCATGTTGTCCTCTTTATCTACTCAAAAAATCTCATAATTGTGAGCTTTTCGCGTAGACTTAGGTTAGCACGGAAATTTTCTTCTATGCCTATCTAAGTTCATCTCTAAAGCCCAATAGGCGCTACGAAAATTACAACAGTAGAATAAATTATGGTTATGTTTCCAATGCTGGATGAAACTCAAAGGTTGCAGTATTTACAAACGCTTGGAATTACCAGCTGGTTGCCCACTGATTCATTGCCGGGCAGTAAGGTGAACGATGTATATTGGTGCGAAGCTGCTGCACAATCGACGATTCAAATTTTAGAGCCTATTTTACCTGTGGTTTCAGCACCCCCATTACTTACTAATCAATCAGCCGGGTTAGTGAATGAATCTATTGTGCAAAAAGATTCTGCAACAAGCGCTTTAAGTATACTTACGCAAAAACCAGATAAGCCACATATCGTATCAACTCTTTTGAAGTTGGACACTAAGCAGCGGTCTGATGAGACCGCACCAGTTGCTGTAAAGTCCAAGTTGACCATGCGTGCAGATAGGCTAGCACCACTGCACTTAGGTTTGTCTTGGTACAACAATGGTGTATTAGTCGTTAACGATATACCCGTGCAAGAAGGGGCCGCTATGAGTAGCCCTATACAACGTTTACAGACCGCGATCGTTAATGCTATAGGGTTTGAGGTAGAGGGCGCTAGCGTGCAAATTATGCCCGCTGCGTCCATGGAGTTTAATTGGCCCTTGGTGCCTGGCCCTCACGCGGATCACTCATTAGTAGGTGCTCAAAGTGGCCTTAAATATAGCCTGATCAAGTTAATAAAAGATAATCAATGTAACAAGATTTTGGTAATGGGGCCTGCAGCTATGAAGCTTCTAAAACCTCAGATGAGCTTAGGAGAAATCAGTGAGATTGATCTTTTTGGCACAGGGGTTCAGTCAGTTTATAGCCACAGTTTACATCAGCTTTTGGCAGTGCCAAGTCTTAAAAAAGAGGCATGGAGCCACTTAAAATCACTTATTTATACGTCTAGCTTAGCTTAAAATATGATAGCCACCCGAGTGCTATGTGAATTAGATATTGATGCAATACTGAGTTTTTCCTTAGCGCCCAATGATCCCAGCTGGACAAAAAAAGCGTTAGAGCAGGCGCTTAATGGAGCACTTTCAGGCAGTTATATAGCCCTTGTTGGGGTTGATGAGGTCAGTGGGCAGGTTGTAGGTTATGCCGTAGCAAGTTATCTTTTTGATCAGGCAGATGTGCAGAATATTATAGTAAACCAGCCTTATAGAGGCCATGGTATTGGGCGAAGCTTACTACAGGCTTTAACTCAAAATTTAATGGACCAAGCAGTGAAGAATATATTTTTAGAGGTGCGTGCCTCCAATCGAGCGGCGGTGAAGCTGTATCAATCCATGGGTTTTGTGCACATACAAAAACGCCGGAATTATTATCCCGGCGTTGGTGTTGAACGTGAAGACGCGTTAGTGTTTAGCCTAGCGTGTCTGTAGCTACTTTATAATCTGGATCTTCGATCACATTCAGTTCCACCATATTGCCAGCTTTAGAGAGTAAACGTTTACAATCTGAGCTTAGGTGACGCAAGTGTAATGTTTTACCCGCGCGTGAGTAGCGTTCTGCTAACGTGTCTATAGCTTCCAAACCTGAATGATCTGCTACGCGTGAGCGTTCAAAGTCGATAATGACATCGTTAGGATCTTGGCTAGGGTCAAACAGTTCCAAAAAGTTTTGTACTGATCCAAAGAAGATGGGGCCACGTAGGTAATAAATACGACTGCCATCCACATCTTTGTGGGTTACTTGTGTGTGCTTTGCATGTTTCCATGCAAACACCAACGCTGAGTATATAACGCCAACGACTACGGCGATCGCAAGATCAGTGATCACGGTAACGCCAGATACTAAAATTAATACAAAGGCATCGGATTTGGGTATCTTGCCTAAAATGCGGAAACTAGACCATTCAAAAGTACCTACAACTACTATAAACATGACACCTATTAAAGCTGCTAAGGGGATCATCTCAATTAGAGGAGAGGCCACTAAGATAAAGGCCAGTAGAAAAAGCGCCGCACTGATCCCAGAAAGACGACCACGACCACCAGAGTTGACGTTAATCATACTTTGGCCGATCATTGCGCATCCTCCCATCCCACCGAACAATCCAGTAGCTGTGTTAGCTATACCTTGGCCGATACATTCCCTGTTGCCATGGCCACGAGTCTCTGTGATCTCATCTACCAAAGTTAGAGTTAATAAAGATTCGATCAAGCCAATGGCGGCTAAGATAATAGCGTAAGGTAAAATGATAATGAGGGTTTCTAAATTGTAGGGTACATTAGGAAGGTGGAAGCTTGGTAAGCCGCCAGCAATAGAGGCAATATCACCTACAGAGCGGGTGTCCAAATTGAAGAATACTGCAAGCAAAGTGACAACTAAAATAGCCGCTAACGATGAAGGAATAGCCCGCGTAAACTTAGGCAAAAAGTGAATAATAGCCATAGTCAGAGCAATTAAACCGATCAAGAGATAGAGCTGAGTGCCTTGTAACCATTGCAAGTCGCCATTATCGTCTAAAAATTTAAATTGGCTTAACTGAGCTAAGAAAATAACAATCGCCAATCCATTAACAAAACCTAGCATTACCGGGTGTGGAACCATACGAATAAATTTGCCTAGGCGCAAAATACCAGCGGTAATTTGAATAATGCCCATTAACACCACGGTAATAAAGAGATACTCCACACCGTGATCGGCAACCAAAGCCACCATGACCACTGCTAAGGCACCTGTAGCGCCTGAGATCATGCCAGGTCTGCCACCAATAGCAGCAGTAATTAAACCCACCATGAAAGCAGCATACAAGCCTACTAGTGGGTCTACACCTGCGACAAAGGCAAAAGCTACCGCTTCAGGAACCAATGCTAGAGCGACCGTGAGGCCTGAGAGTATGTCATTTTTTGCATTAACCGGCGCGCGGCTAGCGAGATCGAACATAGTATTTCCTAATGATAGGGAGGGCTTGTAAAAACGCGCGTATTATACGCAAATTCGCATGATTACTCAATGTTGGGGTAGGTTAGTGATCGATTTTTAACCAGTTGAGCGGTGTTTTATATTGAGGAAAAGTGCGGAATCAGGGACAATGGGCATTATTCTAGGTACACATAAATGTGCCATCCATATTCCCTTAGATTGTACCCATATATGTCCAACTTAATTGCAGAAGAAGTGGCTTCACGTAGAACCTTTGCCATTATATCTCACCCGGATGCCGGTAAAACCACCATCACTGAAAAACTATTGTTATTCGGACAAGCTATTCAAACGGCAGGCTCAGTTAAGGGAAAAAAAGGGGACAAAAAAGCTACTTCAGATTGGATGGCTATGGAGCAGCAGCGCGGTATCTCTGTGACTTCTTCAGTAATGCAGTTTCCCTACAAAGAGCGCACAGTTAATCTTTTGGACACGCCAGGGCACGAAGATTTTTCTGAAGACACCTACCGCACCTTGACCGCAGTTGACTCTGTACTAATGGTGATTGACGGCGCTAAAGGTGTGGAAGACCGTACTGTTAAGCTAATGGAAGTGTGTCGTTTACGCGATACTCCTATTTTCACCTTCATTAATAAAATGGATCGTGAAGTGCGTGAGCAAATCGAAGTCTTAGATGAAGTTGAGGATGTCCTTAATATTGCATGTGCGCCGATTACTTGGCCTATCAGTATGGGTAAGAGATTTAAGGGTGTTTACAACTTATATACCGACACGCTGCATTTATTTACGCCAGGGCAAGGCAGCACCATTCCTGACGATATCCAGATTAAAGGATTAGAGTCTGCTGAAGCTGCACAAATATTGGGCGAATTATTAGATGAACTCAAAGAAGAAATTGAATTAGTGCGTGGCGCCAGCCATAAGTTTGATATGCAGTTATTCTTAGAAGGTAAGCTGACGCCGGTATTTTTCGGTACCGCACTGTCTAATTTTGGCATTCGTGAAATGCTAGATTATTTTGTAGAGTGGGCCCCAGCACCAAAATTTCGTGATGCAGGAGAACGTGTTGTGCAATCAGTGGAGCCTAAATTCACTGGCTTTGTCTTTAAAATTCAAGCAAATATGGACCCTAAACACCGAGACCGTATCGCTTTTATGCGTATTTGCTCAGGCAGCTATGAACGAGGCATGAAGATGCGCCATGTGCGCATAGGTAAAGATGTAAAAGTGGCTGATGCTGTGACCTTTATGGCAGGAGAGCGCTCTAATGTGGAGCAAGCATGGCCAGGTGACATAATTGGTTTACACAATCATGGGACCATTCAAATTGGTGATACCTTTACTGCAGGTGAAAATCTGAAGTTTGCAGGTATCCCCCATTTTGCTCCTGAGCTCTTTCGACGAGTCCGTCTTAAAGACCCTTTAAAAATGAAGCAACTTAAAAAAGGCTTGCAGCAATTATCAGAAGAAGGCTCTACACAATTGTTTATGCCTGGCAAAAATAATGATCTGATCGTAGGCGCAGTGGGTGTGTTGCAATTTGAAGTGGTTGCTTACCGATTACAAGATGAATACAAAGTTGAATGTATTTATGAGCCAATTAGCGTCAACACTGCGCGCTGGGTAGAGTGTGACGATAGTAAAATGCTTGAAGAATTTACACGTAAAGCATCTGAAAACCTAGCCATTGATGGTGGGGGACACCTTACTTACTTAGCTCCTTCTAGGGTTAACTTAAGTCTAACCGAAGAGCGCTGGCCAGATATTCGCTTTCGCGCCACGCGAGAACACTAGCAGCTGCATAGATAGGAGGGTTGAATGCATCAGCTAATTGATAGCCATTGCCATTGGGACGACTCTCGCTTGCAAGCACTACAACCCCACTTGTGGCAATCGTGTATCTCACAAGGGGTGCAGCAGTTGGTTGTCCCAGGAACTCAATGGGCCTTTTTTGCTCGACAAATTGCTATTTGTGAGCAAAACCCACTATGGCATTTAGCTCTTGGGTTACACCCCTATTTTAGTGACCAACACAGTTCACAGCATGTGTTAGATTTAGCTAAGGCAATCGTTGATTATAAACCTGTTGCTGTGGGTGAAATTGGACTTGATTTTGCTTTAGATACTACACGAGAAGGGTTCTCTATTGCCGAACAAGAGCGTTGGTTTATAGCCCAGGTAAAGCTAGCTAAGCATGCAAGATTGCCTGTTATCGTACACAGTAGAAAGGCTAATGATCGTTTAGGACAGCTATTAAGGCAATTGAAGTTTGACCAAGGAGGCATTGTGCATGGTTTTAGCGGCAGTATACAACAAGCGCAAAAGTTCACTCAGTTGGGGTTCAAAATAGGCTTTGGTGGTACTTTGACTTACGATAGGGCCCAAGCTATAAGGCGTTTGGCCATGGCGTTGCCGCTTACAGATATTGTATTAGAAACAGACGCGCCCGATATGCCTATGGCTGAACAACCTAAAGGCCAGCCTAATCAGCCTGACAAACTACCGCGAGTATTAGAAGTATTGGGTGTTTTGAGACCAGAGTCTATAGCGCAGATAGCGATGCAAACAATGACCAATACATTAGAGGTTCTGCGTTTAAATACCCGACCTTCAAATTCTAGCACTCAGCTCTAGCACATATCTTCAAATGGGTTACTAATAGATAAACTCACATTTTTGGCATAGCCTGGTATATGAATTTCGTTGCGGGTGATCAATAAATCCTCACCAGAAAGAACGTTATGGCCAAACTTATACGTTGGTTTTGATAGTCCTCGTATACTTTGTAAGTCGTAATCTTTTGCAGCTTCAATAGGGGCTTCTTGTGCTATGTGCATTTGCTGCATTGCTTTAGAGCCATGCTTTTTAACCATGAGCTGATTAGCGATATGAGGCCCCATTAATACAGCACTGGCATTATTGCCACCAAAACCTTTAGAGTTTAGCAGCACAGTATCAATGCCTTCTGTGCCTACCTCGTGGTGCGCAGCTTGAATGGTTAGGTTGCTGTCGTGAACGTCGCTAGCAATGTGGTCGATGGTTTTAATCCCAGGTAAAATTCCATAGCGCCACACACCTAAAGAAACAGCGAGTTGATCCCCGCCTGCAGTGCCCTGTGAATGACCTAAATAAGCTTTTACCGCAGCAACTTTCCAGCGATTGATGCCAAAGGCTTTAGCTGTTTCATTAATAACATGAGACTCAGTGATACGATTTTGTGGTGTGCTTGTGCCATGGGCTTGTACACAAGAACGCTGGCGAAGAGATTGAGTTCCCAGCATGCTTTCTGTGAGTGCCGCAGCTTTAGCTAAGGTAATATAGTTGCCTATCCCGGGGGCTGAAATAGACTTTTTATGGCCGTCAGCGTTAACAAATACACCAGGCACTGCTCCATGTATTTGGGCTCCAAGTTTTAATGCAAGGTCATCGCTAGTAAGTACAATCCACTGAGATGCTTCGCCCATAGTGAAGCCACAGTTGGTGGAGAAAGGACGAGAAGTGCGCCGCAGATCTGGTTCAGTCGCAGCATCTAATGCGCTTACCTCATGATCTTCAGCTAACGCGCCCATGGTCCGGAAACCTTCCATCACTTCCGGAGTGATCGGTGCATCACTACCGCCTACAATCACTAGATCACGGCGGCCACTTTTTATGTCTTCAACAGCATTGCGCAAATTGTATAAAAATGTCGCGCATGCACCTAATGCAGACCCAACAGCCCCAACACTGCCTAATAAGTATGCATTAACAAAGTCGGCTGGCATTTGGCCATAACCTAAAGGCATCTGTTTAGAGGTGATCCGTTTGCCGGTGCTTGGGCTTTTTAGTAAGCCTCCAAAACCTGCTTCATCTAGTTGGCCAATAGAGTTACTAGCGTAAACAGCGATGCGATCTGGGGCCACTTGGTCTTGCATAGTTTGCCATGGAATACCGGTGGAGCTTAGAGCATCGGATGCACCAAAAACAGTCATTTGTAAGTTGCGAGGGTGGTTTCTTGATTGATATAGGGAACCAGGATCAAACCCGTCAGGCAACTGGCCTGCAGCGCTCACAGGCGCACGTTTTGAGTCAGGTAAAATAGCTGCAAAGCTACCAGAGATGGTCACTTCTACGGTATCACTATCAATAGTAGAGACTTGCCAGTTGTCTGGTAGTTGAGTGGGTACGTGTCTTTTGCGCATCCGAATACAGGTACAATCACCTGATGAGGGTTGTATTTGGGCTGCTTTATTTAGCACCAGTTGGTATATATCGTAGGCTTCTGGCCGAATAGGCCGTATCAGGGTAGCTTGGTTCAATTCATCCGTGAGCTGATCAGCTAATTGAGCTTGCGACAGTCCTTGGGTTTGGCCCGCTAGGTAATAAAGGCCATTGGAAAACGTAGCTTTGTTGGTTAACGTGGCTAGGTCTGTCACCGTATCCAGTTGGCTTTGCTTGTCTAAGTGATCAGCAATGAGACGCCGATAACCATGATGAGAGGAGGTGCGACCGGCGGCATTTACTCCGCCAAAACCAATAATGACTGGTAAGCTGGACACTAACGTTTCCCCAAGATGAATGACATGAACACATTATGCTGCCATTCTAGCAGAGTGGCGGCTAAACTCTAGGGCTATCAACAATTCTAATGTATTCGATGTACATCCAAGTGCAAGTGAATGGCTTTTTTGCCTAATAAATGCAGTTCACCCCGGCTTCTTTGCTCGCCATCACTGCTAAATTCAAAAGTAAATTGCCGCAAAGGTGAAATGTGGCCTTTACTATCGCGCTTAAAGCGGGTTTTTTTAAGAGCTACTGTGTCATCAAGTAGCTGAAGGTCTTGTTGTTCGCATTGTTGCTTTGCGAGAGTGCGAGCCCTATCTTTTGCAGCACTGGTGTCCCACCAGTAATACAAACCTAACACTAAAGGTACTAAAAGCCATTCTAAACTCATTATCCACCTGCCTTTTTAACCGATGACCAACCATACTTGGACAGTAACACAATTAGAGCATCGCGATGATCGCCTTGTAACTCAAGCACGTTACCTTTTATAGAACCACCAGAGCTGGTTTTTTGTTTGAGTTCTTTAAGTAAGTGCTTCAGTTGTGTTTCGGCTAGAGGTATACCTGCTACAGTAGTGACTCCCTTGCCTTTTCGTCCTTTAGTTTCTAAGCGGACGCGGACGTTTCCATCACCTATAGTGTTGCTATTATGACTGCATTGACATTGAGCAAGGCTGCAATCAGGGCACAGCCGACCTTGATCAGTGGAGTAAACAAGTCTAGACATATTACTTATTCTCTAGGGGGGTGATACCGTGTATAGGGTCTTCAGTCATTGCTATGGGACGTATTAGTTGCACCAGCGCACTACAAGGGTGTTGATCATCGTTCCCCCACCAGTTTTTCTGCCATGGTTCTAGTTTATTGGTACGAATCATAGACCTAATGTCATCAATGTAATCGACCCCTCTAGTAGAGTAGCTTTTTAGCCCTGCAGATAATGCTCGAGCAGAAACAGCGTCGTCATTTTTAATTAGGCACGCTCGAATATGCCGTAACTCTTTATAACTTCCATGAGAGTTTAGGTTGCGAATGTATGCGTCTACAGAAGCTTGGGGGTCTTTAAATTTGCGTACTTCATAACTAGCGCCTTCAGGTCGGCCACTTGGCACTAGGCCGCAACCAACACTAAAACACCATTGGCCGAACAAATTGTTGCCCTGAGTGGCGAAGCGAGAAGTGCCCCATGCGCTTTCATTGGCTGCTTGGGCCAGCACAAGGGCTTGTGGGATTATATTAATCTTGTGTAATAATAATCTAATTTGTTCTTTTGGCTCTGTGGCTTTAATCTTATAACTCTTTGACAGTCGCTGGAGGCGTTGGTGTTGTTGTGAAGTGAGTCGCTGAGGATTAATGCGGCCAATTTCTGCACGAAGATGCAATATTTTTTCATTGCCAGTATCTGCTAATATTTCTAGATATTTAAAAAAGGTCATCTTTTTTGTTTTTACGTCAACAATAGATGAAAATTTGGGTAGTGGCATTACTTTAGGATTAAATTGAGATTCAATGGCGTGACTAATACTTGTGGCTACATTAGCAATAGAAACTGACCGCGTTAGCATATCTGGCTTGTGGGTTAGTCCTGCATTTGACGCATTAGATACAGTGCTTTGAGTCAATGTCATCAATTGCTTAGTGGGCACAGTCACTATACTTTGAGCTGAATCTCGAACTGGAGTATTTTTAAGTAAAAAAGCAACGATCAGAACGATGACCAAACCTACCAGCCCAGCGTACTGGCGAAAAAATGCAACAATATTCATAAGCAGCTATGCTCTTCTAGGGCTTTAAACCCTGGGTTTTGAAATTAGGCTGCCTTCCTAGCTGAGCTACTAAACGCGCGTTTTCTTGTTGCAATTGTGATATTTCCAGTGTGTTGATTAAGCTTTGGCTTACCAGTAGTTTGACCTTACGTTCTAAGGTCTGCAACAGTGTGGTTGTGTCTGATAATGGATATTCGTCAGTCATCACGTTAAATCTTTGCCAGTTTCTTGGCTTTTTCTATAGCTGAAAAAGCGCTTACTTGTGCGTCAGTAGCTGGTAATTGATGAGTATTTTTCCATTGTTCATAAGGCATACAGTAAATATGCTCACGGGCTTGATCATAATCCATAGGGACATTATTCTCTTCAGCAGCAGCCATCAGCCATTTGCTGAGACAATTGCGACAGAATCCCGCCAATATCATCAGATCGATGTTTTGCACGTCTTTGCGTGTGTCTAAATGTTTAACCAATCTACGAAAAGCTGCGGCTTCAAGCTGTGTCTGTGTTTGTTGGTCCATATGAGTCTCGTTAAGTACAAAATAAGCGACCGCCATAATATCGCTTTACTCGGCTTAGTGCCAGCAGGCTTCCATGGAGTCTTGATCTCTGGCCCATTATAGGTAAAATGCTGGATGTATGTACAGTCTTATGGGAGCGTCTTCTTGGTTAGTAGGAAAATAATTCATTGTGATTGTGATTGTTTCTATGCCGCTGTTGAAATGCGAGAGGAGCCAAGTTATCAACACAGACCCATTGCCATAGGGGGTGCAGCAAATAGTAGAGGTGTCATCGCGACTTGCAATTATCCAGCAAGAAAGTTTGGGGTTCATTCTGCGATGCCATCAGCTCAAGCACTTCGGGCTTGCCCAGACCTCTTAATCCTGCCTGGGCGTATGGCATTGTATCGTGAAGTTTCGCAACAAATTATGACTATTTTTGAACGTTACTCTAATATCATTGAACCTTTGTCTTTAGACGAAGCATTTATAGATGTGACTGATTCTAGCTTGTTCGGTGGCAGCGCCACCTTAATTGCTCAGCAAATTAGAGCGGATATTGAAGCGGAAGTGGGTATTACTATTTCTGCAGGAGTTGCACCTAACAAATTTATTGCCAAGGTTGCTAGTGATTGGAGAAAACCGAACGGTTTATTTGTAGTGAAACCCAATGAAGTGGATGAATTTAGTGCGCAGTTACCCGTTAAAAAGATACCAGGTATTGGCCCTGTTAGTGCTGCCAAATTAGCTGCACAGGGCATCCATATTTGTGCAGACTTACGTGTTTTTAGTGAATTAGAACTGGAGAGGAGTTTTGGTCGCATGGGGCAAACTCTTGCCTTGCGAAGGTTTGGTGAAGATCATCGTCCAGTACAAACCAGTCGTGTAAGAAAATCTGTTTCTGTAGAAAACACCTATGCTCAAAATTTAACCAGCATAGAAGGCTGTAGCGATGCTTTGGGTCCACTTTATGAAGAACTTATGGAACGATTTGACAAATTATCTAGCCATTATGCAGTTTCTGGATTAGTAGTGAAGTTGAAGTTTGCAGATTTTTCACAGCTCACACGAGAACAAGCCAGCACAGATATCCACGTAGATTTTTTTAACGCACTGCTTCAACTGGCGTTTCAAAGTGGCGACTGTGACCAACAAGCTAAAGGTGTAAGGTTGTTAGGATTGGGGTTCAAATTAAAGCCCCCAACCCAGCAACAACAATTGCGTCTGTTTTAACCTATTTTAATGCTTAAGTGCTGCGTTTTTTGCCCGTAACAAGTGCGCCTAAGTTTTCCAACATTAGCACCATTGATGGTACAACGAATAAAATAAGTATGGTGCCAAGTGCCAAACCAAAGACGATTGATATCGCCATAGGAATGAGGAATTGGGCCTGTAGTGATTCTTCAAATAATATAGGTGTTAATCCTGCAATGGTAGTCATTGAAGTTAACAATACGGCCCTTAAACGTTGGCATGCTGCTTCTATTATGGCAGCCTTGGGTTCCATGCCTTTTTCACGGAAGCCTTTATAGAACGATAGCAACACAATACTGTTGTTGATAACGATACCAGACAAGCCAAATAAGCCAAATAATGACAATATAGTGAGATCTCTATCCATCACAAGGTGTCCCAACACTGCACCTGTTAAACCAAAGGGTATGGTAAACATTACAGCAATGGGCCAAGTGTAAGATGTAAACACCCAAGCTAGAACAATGTAGATGAGAATAAGAGCTAATACTAAGCCAGTAAGCATGTCACCTAAGGTGTCTCGTTCATCAGCTCTAGCACCACCAAAAGTGATGTTCACTCCATATTGGCGTTCAAGATTTGGGATAACTTCTTCCTTTAATGCAGCTATCACTACGTTGGCGTTAGTTGTGCCTACGTCAACGTCGGCCTTTACAGACACTGTTAACTGTCCGTCTTTACTGCTGAACTTATCAATACCACGACGCGAGCTAAATTCTACTAACTCCAGTAAAGGCACAGTGTTACCTGTGGGCAGGATAATAGGCAGGGCATACAAAGTGGCAAGACTATTACGGTCTTGATCCTTGAGCATCAGCCTCACATCAATTTCATCTGCACCCAAATAGAAGCTCTGTACGGTGACACCATCAAAAGCATATTGCAGCTGACGTCCAATATATGCACTACTTAGGCCTAAAGTGGTCGCTTCAGGGGTCAAGCTAAAAATGAGCTGCTCCATACCATACGGGAGGTTATCATCAATGTTTTGAACTCCAGAAAACACCTTTAATGAGGTCTGTAAATCTAAAGCAGCTGCTTTCATTATGATAGCGCTTGCCCCTGTGATGTTGGCTTCAATAGGTTTTCCTGGTGGGCCAGACTGAGGTTGGTCAATAATGATTTTTTCTAAGCCGGGTACTTTAGGTATTTTTTTATTCCACACCTCTATGAATTCAGCGTTAGATATCAACCTCAATTTCGAGCTATCCAGCTCTACCTGTAATAAAGCCACTTGCTCAGTGCTAGAAATACCTGCAGTAGGCAGCTTGTTAGAACCAAAGTAACTGACTCGTTCTTTAATTAAATCGCCACCCAACTCAGCTTCAGTTTCTAATAATGCATCCTCTACTTTCACCAAGTAGGATGCAACTTCACTAGCTGGTGTGCCACTACTAAATTGCACGTTGGCACGTATATTGTCTCCATCGACGCTTGGGAAGAATGCAAACTGAATTCTGCCGCCAACTAGTAAGCCCACAGCCAAAACTAACGTGGTAATAGCCAAACTGAATGTCACTAAGCGAAAATCAATAGCAAAGCTAACAGCAGGGCGAAATACATTATTCTTGAAGTTTTCAAAACCCCTATCAAACCAAGCTCTCAAGCGAGCAGGCTTCTTGTTAGCTTGACTCTTAAGGGCATGATGCAAATGGCCTGGTAAGATTAAAAAACATTCAACCAATGATACTAAAATAACGCAAATTACCACGATCGGTATATCAGCTAAGATGCTACCAATGATCCCATTGATCAGTAAGAGTGGTAAAAAAGCTGCGATGGTGGTTAGAGAAGAGGCTGTTATAGGCCCCATCATACGTTGAGCACCCCCTAAAGCAGCTTCTAGCGGAGCTTCACCTTGTTGAAAGTGTGACAAGGTATCTTCGCCTACCACTATGGCATCGTCGACAATAATGCCCAAAGCCATGATCATGCCAAAGAGGCTGATCATATTGATGGACCCGCCAATAAAATACATAACACCCCAAGTGGCTAATAGCGAGGCTGGAATGCCCATGGCAACCCAGAACGCCACTCTTGAGTTGAGAAATATAAACAACAAACCTACTACAAAAAGTAAACCGTACGCGCCGTTATTAATAAGCAAGCTGATACGGGCCTTTAGTAAGAGCCATTGTTCATTAAATACGGCTATTTCTACACCTTCTGGTAGGCGTTGGCGCGCATCTATAACCCATTTGTTCATAATCCCCGCAGTTTTAATGGTGTCATCATTTGCGCTACGCATGATCTCTAGTTGTACGGCGGGCCTTCCTTCATAGCTTATAGTGCCTTGATCTTCCTTAGGACGTAGGCTTATGTCTGCAACATCACCTAAACGAAGTAGCTGGGCGTTATCCCCGGTAAGTAGTGGCAATTGTTCAAAGCTGCTTACATCGGACACTTTACCAATGGCGCGTAATTGCCTTGAACCATCTGTGCGACCAGCAGTGCCAGCCATCACATCTTGGCTTTGGTTGTTAATGAGGCCAGCTATATTTTGCAGCGACAAGCCAAGGTCATGCATGGTGCTGGGCTCTATTTGGATAGCAATTTCTTGCTCAGGTAAGCCACTAATATTGATTTTACTGATGCCCCTGCTGAGTAATTCTCGCTCTGCCTGGCGGGCTAAGTTTGTGAGCTCATAGATAGGCCCGTTTGATGTAATCAGCAAGGTACCCACAGCGTCATACCTTATAACTTGTCCAACAGTAGGGGTTTCAGCATCATTAGGAAGGTTACGGACGGCATCTACACGCTGTTTAATCGAATTGGTAGCTTCTCCAAAGTCGGAGCCGCTCTCTATTTCTAAGGCGATTGATACGCCACCACGAGTGGTGCTAGAGGTCACCTTTTTAACATTAGCAACATTCTTCAGCTCTTGTTCAACTGGAATAGTAATATTTTTTTGTACATCTTCGGCGGCAGCACCTGGCCAAGCAATATAAACACTAACAACGTCAATGGCAAAGTCTGGAAAAAATTGCGTGTTGAGTTGCTTTAATCCGTAACCGCCAGATAAAAATAGCAGTAACATTAGAAGGTTAGGAGCTACTCGGTGATTTGCAAAAAGGCTAATAAATGATTTCATTATGTATTTATGCTCCGACTAGCGCTTTTCTACTAACAAACCGGTGACGGCATTGGGAAGCTGCGTGATTAAAATATTATCACCACTGCGTAAGTCAGCGCCTCGAACTAGAGTTAAACGTTGGCCATTGGGACTGGTCCAATCGCCTACTCGTTGGATGCTAAGTGCTTCTAAACGATCATCAACGATGCGATAAATACGATTTTGGCCATAGATTGCTAACGCAGGCAGTGTTATTACATTAGCTTCGGTGGGTAATTTAACCTTAAGCTGCAAGTTGCGACCTATTTCAATGTCTTGATCACGATCTAAGCTAAAGAAGGCATCAATGCCACCTTGGCTAGATGAAGCTTCTGCAGATAGTCGCTCTAAGGTGAGGCCATATGTCTTGCCATTATGGTCAATACTGGCTTCTAATCCGCGGCCAGAATTAGCCGTTTGCATTAGGGGTAAATACCTAGCTGGAATTTGACTTCTCACTTCTAAGCTTTGGGTGTTATAAAGCTTAACAACACGGTCACCATTTCGTACGCGATTACCTGATGCTGTATCCACACTGAGTATGCGTCCGTCAAATGGAGCAGTAATGCGAGTGCGCTCTAAGTCTAGTTGTGCAAATTCAATTTGAATTTTGCTTTGGGTTATTTGTGACTGTAGTTGAGCGATACGATTGGGGTGGTCTGCGATGGTATTTTTACGGTTAAGTAAAGATAGCTGCTGCTGCTGAAGCACTCTTGAAGCATCTTCTAAGCGCGATGTAGGGGCTACTTTTTTTGCAACCAGTTGTTGTTGACGTTCAAAGTTTTTTTGATTGATTGCCTGGAGCTGTTGTTCTATTACAAGTGCTTGTTGGTTGGTATTATTGTTGTTAATTTCACTTTGAATACGCGCTTCAACATCGATCAAGCTAGCTTTTCTTTGGGTTAGAGTTAAGCGCAGTTCACGGTCATCTAAAAGTACTAAAGTTTGTCCAGCTCTTACGCTATCGCCACGACCTACGTCCACTTGGGACACAAAAGCGTTGATAGTTGAACTCAATTGAGCTGTTTCATTAGCTTGAACAGCGCCATAAAGGGTCACTTCTGGGGCAATGTCTTGTAACTTTACAACTTGGCTTGAAACTCCCCAAACTTGCTCAGTAATAGGATTGGCTGGGGCTTTTGGTTTAGAGTTTTTTAAAGAAATAAACCCCGATACGGCTGCTGCAATAATAGCAACGGGTAGAACAACCCTAGTCAAAAAGCGAAAAACTGCAGTTTTGGATATCATGAAAAAAGACCTTCATTTGAAACATGTAACTACATGTCTGTTCAGCGACTAAAACAAAGTTTAAATTTTACATTAAAACATATAGGTTTGATAATATTTATTAGCAGCGTGTAATAGACTTTACTTCTTTTTACGCCTGGCCTGATTCACATTTATACGATCTTTAATGTCAATGGTACCGGACTTACGCATAGCAGCATATAATAGGGTTTTGTTGGTTATTTAAAAGTAGGAAAGTGTTATGTCCTCTCAAGATTACAAAGATTATAGGCGAGAGTATGAAGCGCAGGGGTTGCGCCGAGAAAACCTGGCTTTAGATCCCTGGAAACAGTTTGCTGATTGGTTGGTAGAGGCTGAAGTAGCGTGCCCACTTGACGCTACTTCTATGGCTTTGGCAACTGTTTCTTCATCAGGCATGCCCAGTGCGCGCATCGTCCTTATGAAAAGCTATAATGAAAGTGGTTTGGTGTGGTACTCAGATAAGCGTAGTCAAAAAGGCTGCGATATTGATCATAATCCAAATGCTTCTGTTCTTTTTTATTGGCAACCCTTAGAGCGCCAAGTGCGTATTTCTGGCACGGTATGTTTTCTACCAGAAGCCACTTCAGACGCCTATTTTAAGAGCCGCCCTAGAGGGAGCCAGCTTAGTGCCGCAGCGACAGCCCAAAGCCAAGTTGTTTCAGGGTTGGCTGATCTTGAACTCAATGTAGCTAAGCTGGATGAGCGTACTCACGATTGCTCAATAGACAGGCCTAGCCCTTGGGTAGGTTTTTGTCTTGTACCTACAAAATTCGAATTTTGGCAAGGTCAGCCTAGCCGTTTGCATGATCGATTTCGTTATCAGCAAACAGATGACGGATGGGTAATTGATCGCTTGTCGCCATAGTAGAATAACCCATATAAGTAACCTATTTTATGATACAACCTTTAATGATGAGCGCCTTTGGTGAATTGGTAATAAGTAGAGTTCCAGTTACTAAAAAAGAAACGTTAAGCGCCTTTGATCAAGCGGACCTGTTGGTTTTGGATTATCTAAAAACGCAGGCTTTGTTAAGTGTAAACTCTCGTGTGCTAGTGGTTAATGAAACGTTTGGTGCAATCACGTGTGCAGTGACTCAAGCCTTGATTGATGTGCAAGGGTGTTTGCCCGTTTTGTGGAGTGACTCTCATATTGCTCATCTTGGATTGCAGAAAAATGCTGGTGCTAATGGATTACCTACTGCTAGTTTTACCCAAGCACAAAACACCCCCCAAGGCCCTTTTAATATCGTCATATTACGATTGCCTAAAAGCCATGCATTGCTTCGTGATCAAGTTCAAAGAATGTTGCCACAGTTATCGCCAGACGCTGTGATTATAATGCCAGTAATGGTTAAGCATATTGATAATGCTTTGTATCAATTGCTTGAATCGTTACTTGGGCCTTTAACAACAAGTTTGGCGCGTAAAAAGGCGCGGTTGATTTTCGCTGTAAATAGTTTGGGCGTGGGAATAAATTCCCCAAAACCTCAGGAGACTTTTTGGGAACTGCCTGCTTTAGCCCTATCCCTGCAGCATTTTAGCGGTGTCTTTGGTCGAACTAAGTTGGATGCTGGCGCACAGGTTTTGTTAGATCAGTTTCCACAAGGGCCATATAAATTGGTCATCGATTTAGGTTGTGGGAACGGTATCCAAGCCATTGCTGCTGCAAAAAAGTGGCCTGACTCTAAGGTGATCGGATTTGATGAATCCTATATGTCTGTAGCATCAGCTACCATTAACGCAACCAGCAATAACGTTGCTGATAGGTGTGAGTTTAAAGCCAACGATTGCCTAACAGGGGTAGAACCCCAAACGGCTGATTTGATTTTATGTAACCCTCCTTTTCACCAAGAAAGGGTGATGGGGGACCAAATAGCCATGCGAATGTTTGCACAGTCTGCTCAAGTGCTCACCCAAAATGGCGAGCTATGGGTGGTGGGTAATCGTCATTTAGGCTATCACGCTAAATTAAAGCGCTGGTTTGCAAGTGTTGAGCAAATAGGGGCTCATCCAAAGTTTGTGGTCCTCAAAGCTAAGCTCTAAGCATCAGGCTGTTTGGTGCTGGCAATGCCCACAATATCTGGATTATAGTTGTGGGTGTTTTTCCCTTTCATTGGTCGATAAAAATTTTCTATAGCTTGCATGTCAGCTATCATGTCATCGGTAGTGTTAAACATCTTTCCAATGCCGCCAGTGCGAGTGGAGAAGTCAAAATACGCTAAAGCTAAAGGCACATTAGCTCCTTTGGCCATGTGATAAAAGCCAGTTTTCCAGCGTGTCACACTGCCTCTTGTACCTTCGGGTGCTATGGCTAAAACCAAATTTTCATTATGAGCGTAGGCATCTATAGATGATTCTACAAAGTTTTTGCTTGCTTCGCGGTTTAAAGGAATACCTCCTAGCCAGCGCATTATAGGCCCTAAAATCCCTTCAAAAAGTGTATGTTTGGCTATAAAATACACCTTTAAGCGCAAATGAAAAGCGATGGCAATGCCTAGTGGAAAATCCCAGTTAGAGGTGTGTGGGGCGGCGATGATAAGGTAGCTGCCTGATGCTGGCGCCACATTAACGACTTTCCATCCGCCAAGCTTTAGTACTAGCCAAGAAACTAGTCGCATAAAGTGGATAACACCTGGGGTATCGTGAATAGTAAAATGCATGGAATTACGGGCCTAGGGGTGATTTTTGCGGTATTATAGCAGGTCGCTCATGAGCATGAGTAATGTTTAATTTTATCAGCCCTCATTAAATGATAAAGGGCATCTTGGAGTTGCAAATGAAAATTGCTGAAAACAGCGTAGTTACCTTTCACTACACATTAAAAAACGGTGCAGGAGAGTTGGTTGATACATCACGTGAAGGTGAGCCTTTGCCATATCTACATGGTTCAAATAACATTGTGCAAGGCCTCGAAGAGGCGCTTGAAGGCAAGCAACTAGGAGATAAGTTGCAAGTAGAAGTGCCTCCACATTTAGGCTATGGAGAATACATGGAAGAAATGGTTCAGCAAGTGGATCGTGAGATGTTTTCTGGTATTGAATCCTTAGAAGTGGGCATGCAATTCCACGCTGAGGGCGATTCTGGCCAGCAGCAAGTAGTGACTGTAACAGCGGTTGAAGGCGATATGGTAAGCGTAGATGGTAATCACGACCTTGCCGGTGAAACTTTGAATTTTGATGTGGAAATTATGGGTGTTAGAGTCGCAACCGAAGACGAATTGGCTAATGGTCATATTCATGGACCAGCCTGTAATCACTAATTGAGCCAGTGTAAGTGGCCCCGTTAAGCGGGGTTAATTTAAGCTCGACCATTTTTTGATTGATAAACACCTATAACCACTTAACATAGAGCATGTGCCCAATATCATGGAAAAGACATATAATCCTAGCGCCATCGAACAACAATGGTACCAGCAGTGGGAAGATAATAATTACTTTGCCCCATCCGGTGAAGGTGTTCCTTATAGCATTGTTATTCCACCACCCAATGTCACGGGTAGTTTGCATATGGGCCATGCTTTTCAAGACACTATTATGGATGCCTTGACGCGGTTTAAACGTATGCAAGGGCACGATACTTTGTGGCAAGTGGGTACAGACCATGCAGGCATTGCGACACAAATGTTAGTGGAGCGCAAAGTTCAGGCTGAAGAAGGCAAAACGCGACATGATTTAGGCCGTGATAAATTCTTAGAAAAAGCATGGGAATGGAAAGAAGAGTCAGGCGGCACTATTACTCGTCAATTACGTCGCCTGGGTGCCAGTGTAGATTGGAGTCGCGAGCGTTTCACCATGGATGATGGCTTCTACACTGCTGTGCAAGAAGCTTTTGTGCGTTTATACGATGATGGATTGATTTATCGCGGTAAGCGTTTGGTTAATTGGGACCCAAAATTACATACTGCTATATCTGACCTAGAAGTTATCTCTACAGATGAAAAGGGCCATATGTGGCATTTACGCTATCCTTTAGCGGCAGGGGCGACTACTTCTGAAGGCCATGACTACTTGGTCGTTGCAACCACTCGTCCAGAAACCATGTTGGGTGATGCTGCGGTCGCAGTACACCCAAAAGATGAGCGGTATCAGCACTTAATTGGTCAATTTATTACATTGCCTTTAGTTGACCGTTTAATTCCCATTATTGCCGATGACTACGTAGATATGGAGTTTGGTACTGGTTGTGTGAAGATCACCCCGGCGCATGACTTTAATGACTACGCTATGGGCCAAAGACATGATTTGGGTATGATCAATGTGCTTGATCATGATGCTGCCATTGTGCAAGTGCCAGATGTGTATACCACTGCTGGAAAGGTCGTCGTTGAACACGACGAAATCATTCCTCTAGCCTATCGTGGTTTGGACCGATATAAGGCGCGAGATCAAATTGTTGCAGATCTTAATGATGTAAATTTATTGGAAGGCATCGAAGATCATGGCTTAAAGGTGCCTCGTGGGGATCGCTCAGGTTTAGTGATAGAGCCGTTGCTTACAGATCAGTGGTTTGTGAGCACAAAGCCGCTCGCGGAGCCTGCCATTGCTGCTGTAGAAGATGGTCGTATTGAATTTGTACCTAAGCAGTGGGAAAACACTTACTTTTCTTGGATGCGTGATATTCAAGACTGGTGTATATCACGTCAGCTTTGGTGGGGGCATAGAATCCCTGCATGGTATGACGATGAAGGTAATATTTATGTGGG
>DKMQ01000090.1:22120-23905 GCA_002470565.1 Oceanospirillaceae bacterium UBA7410
CGCATGATCATGATGACCATGCATCTTATCAAAGACGAGGCAGGTGAAGCCCAAGTGCCGTTTAAGACGGTTTATGTTACAGGGTTAGTAAAAGATCAAGACGGCGAAAAGATGTCTAAGTCTAAGGGTAATGTTATTGACCCATTAGACCTGATTGATGGCATTTCACTTGATGCTTTGTTAGAGAAGCGCACTGGCAACATGATGCAGCCTCAGCTTGCTAAAAAGATTGAAAAACAAACCCTAAAGCATTTCCCAGAAGGTATGGCTTCATACGGTACAGATGCCCTGCGCTTCACAATGTGTTCATTAGCGTCTACTGGGCGTGAAATTAAGTTTGATGTAGGACGCATAGAAGGTAACCGTAATTTTTGTAACAAAATTTGGAATGCAACTAACTACGCCTTAATGAACTGTGACGAGCAAGATTGTGGTCAACTAGGTGGTGAAGTTGAGCTAAGTTTAGCTGATCGCTGGATTACATCACGTTTACAAAAAGCTGAACAAAGAGTGATCGAAGCGATAGACGTATACCGCTTTGATCATGCTGCTGAAGCCCTATACCAATTTATTTGGAGTGAATACTGTGATTGGTATTTAGAGTTATCCAAGCCAGTATTATGGGATGAAAACGCAACGCCAGCTCAGCTTAGGGGTACAAGGCGCACATTGGTGCGGGTGTTAGAAACGGTGTTGCGTTTAGCCCATCCATTGATGCCCTACATTACCGAAGAAATTTGGCAAAAACTTAAAGGCCTAGCAGGTGTAGAGGGTGATAGCATCATGCTGCAGCCATACCCGGTTGTAGATGATCGTAAAATTGATGAAGTGGCTGAGTCAGACTTAAATTGGGTGCGCGGAATCATCGATGGCGTGCGTAATATTCGTGGAGAAATGAACATTTCGCCCGGTAAATCGATCCCTGTTTTATTAAAGTGCGGTGATGCTTTAGATCAGCAACGCCTTAATACGAATAGCCAGTTCCTAGTCAAGCTAGCCAAGCTAGACTCTATCACATGGTTAGATGAAGCTTGTGAGGCACCTTTAAGTGCTACCGCGTTAGTAGGCGCGCTTGAAGTACTAGTGCCAATGGCGGGCCTTATTGATAAGGATGCTGAGCTTGGCAGGCTGAATAAAGAACTAGGTCGACTTCAAGGTGAAATTAAACGCCTTGGAGGAAAGCTGGGTAATGCTAAATTTGTGGATAAAGCGCCAGAGCAAGTGATTGAAAAAGAAAGAACTAAATTAAAGGATGCACAAACCGCCGCAGCGACCCTGCAGCAACAAGTGGAAAAAATTGAAGCGATTTAGTAACTTTGTCGGGATTTGGGTGATATAGGCTGCATTACAATCAGGTAAGTAGGAGTGTTGTTTGACTTATCTGTTAATGTGATGCTACACTACGTACCGCACTAGCTTGACCGTTACGTGTGAAGATCCAAACCGTAATTTGCGCACACTCATAGGCTTTACCTATTTGATAAACAGCGCAGATGTTTGCGGTTTGTCAAATTAATTTAGTAGCAAAGAGTAAGAATATGAGCAAAGGTACAGTAAAGTGGTTTAACGCCGATAAAGGTTTCGGTTTCATCACTCCAGAAGATGGCGGAAAAGATTTATTCGTACATCACTCTGAAATCCGCAATGGCGGCGGTTACGCAACTTTGAACGACGGTCAAGCCGTAGAATTCGAAGTTGGCCAAGGCCAAAAAGGCCCTTGCGCCAACAATGTTGTTCCTTCTTAATTCGTTAAGAAAATAACATTACAGAAAACGCCGCTTTTAG
>DKMQ01000111.1 GCA_002470565.1 Oceanospirillaceae bacterium UBA7410
TGGACTATTTTCGTAAAGCGTTACGTTGTCTGGCAATAGATCGATGTAAGCCCTTGCTAACTTGGCAGGCTGCAGCATAACACCACCTGCTGTCCACAAAGCTTGAGTATAATAAGAAGTGCCTAAACGCTCATTAAGCTGCGCCCCGTCTAACACACGATGCTCTAAATCTAACTCCCCCAGCAGCTGGCTAAAACGCTGTAGCTTTGCTTCATGGGCAGGCACTGCGGTGGCGTGAAATTTGCCACTGGCATCCCAGTCACAGTCAATTTTATGGTCATTGACTAGTTGCTCAACACAATCTACACCAGCCTTATTAAGCGCATATTTTTCACGATATTGCTGCAATCCTGTGTCGGACATATGCCCATCATTAAGGGTGGAATCAACCAAATAACCAGAATTACGCGCACTGGCTCCCTCACCTGCTCGCTGGGCATCAATAATAATGATATGAGCATTAGGATTAAGTTCAGCAAACTTTCTAGCTGCCGACAACCCTGTATATCCTGCACCTACCACCACAAAATCTGCTGCATGTTCGCCCATTAAGGCAGGCTTTGGCTCACGCGCAATAAGCGCTTGTGTCCAGCCACAAGTGTGATCATTGATCGGCAAAGGTGAGAATATATTACTTTTCATTCGTTACTAGACTCAAGCTGGCGCATGTACTCCGCAGGATCAATGGCGATACCTAATGAACGTTTTTCGATATAAAAGCCTTTTTTAGATTCTCTACAACGAAAACACACATAAGCGCCTATTTCAAACTCAAGGGCTTTTCCGGCTGAGAAGTAAGCGTACTCTTGATCTGCTATAACTAGGGTGTGTATGTAGTATTCTGGCATACCTAGCCATTCAACATGAGGCCCATCAGTGGTGACAGATTGAAGATGACCACGGCCTTGTATGGCTTTAGCTTTGACGTAGGGCTTGCGAGCCATATATTTTCCTAAACGAGACGATTAAACTAAGGCTATTGTAACCAGCTTAACCCTTGGCGTCAGCCAAAATACAGTGAATAAGTCATCTAATCATGCCCACAGACCAAATTCCATCAAAGCGCTTAGCCTCACCTATTGATGTAAGTCCTTTTACAGTGACTCCAATCGGCATAATCCACTCCTGCTTCAAAGAAAAATTTGCCACTCCTCGTCAGCCCGGCTTAGTGCCTGCTGCTTTAGCACAAATAAAGCTTCACGCACCCTACAATCAAGCTGACACTGTAGCTGGGTTAGAGGAGTTCTCTCATATTTGGTTAAGCTTTATCTTTCATCACACTGCTGGACAGGGCTGGAAGCCAAAAGTACGACCACCAAGGCTTGGAGGCAATAAAAAAATGGGGGTGTTTGCAACCCGCTCAACTTTTAGGCCCAACCCCTTAGGTTTGTCACTGGTCAAACTAGAATCTATCGATACCAGCAATGGTGTGACCTTACATGTGAGTGGGGCTGATTTAATAGATCAAACCCCAATCTTAGATATCAAGCCCTATCTGCCTTGGGTAGAGTCTATCGCCCACGCAAAAAGTGGCTTTGCAAGTGATGATCAAACATTACAATTACCCATTTATTATAGTGCACAGGCACAAAGTGCTTTATCTGAGCGGCCTGCGCTTAAAGAACTCATTGAACAAGTATTACATCATGACCCTAGGCCTGCCTACCAGCAAGATCCTGAACGCATTTATGGCTGCAACATTGCCGACATTAACTTGCGCTGGCAAGTAGAGTTAGATCACATACAGGTCGTTGAAATCAGCTAATAACATGGCTTGGCTATGTTAATATAAATCCAACAATACACAACGCTTAACTCTTATGACAATGACAAGCATCACACCACAAAATTTGATCGCCTTAGACCAACAACATGTATGGCATCCTTATGCGTCAATGGATAACCCACCTCCAGCTTATCCTGTCGTAGGAGCTCATGGAGTGCGACTGACACTTATCGATGGACAAGAGATTATTGATGGCATGGCTTCATGGTGGTGTGCCGTGCATGGTTACAATCACCCACACCTAAACCAAGCCATGAAAGTGCAAATTGAAGATATGTCTCATGTCATGTTTGGTGGTATTACTCATGCCCCTGCAGTGACTTTAGCCAAGCGCTTAGTTGATTTGACGCCAGCTGGTCTAGATAAGGTTTTTTTCTCAGACTCAGGTTCTGTGGCTGTCGAAGTTGCCATAAAGATGGCATTACAATATTGGCACGCTAAAGCACAGCCTGACAAAAATCGTATGCTGACTATTCGGAATGGCTACCATGGAGATACCTTTGGCGCGATGGCAGTGTGTGACCCTGTCAATGGAATGCACGGGCTGTTTGCCAGCGTATTACCACAACACTATTTTGTTGACGCTCCCCCAATGGGCTTTGATCGTCCCTTACAGGCAGGTGACTTAGACGAACTTGAAGCCACCATGAGCAAACACCATAACAACATAGCAGCGTTAATATTAGAGCCTATTGTGCAAGGTGCAGGCGGCATGCGCTTTTATAGCCCACAGTGGCTAAGTGGCGCAGCCAAGCTATGTAAGCAATACAATATTTTATTGATTGCTGATGAAATAGCCACAGGGTTTGGCCGCAGTGGCGCTTTATTTGCTTGTGATCACGCAAACGTAGCGCCTGATATCATGTGCTTAGGCAAAGCCATTACCGGCGGCACTATGAGCTTTGCAGCTACTCTTGCAACCTCTGAAATTGCTACCAGCATTTCACGTGGTGAGGCCAGTTGCTTTATGCATGGCCCCACGTTTATGGCCAACCCTTTGGCCTGCGCTGTGGCTAACGCAAGCCTAGACCTACTCGAAAGTAATGATTGGAAAAACCAGGTGGATGAGCTAAATAAAGGCTTAACACGGCTATTAACGCCTGCGGTATCCTTGCCTTATGTTGAAGATGTGCGCGTCTTGGGTGCCATTGGGGTGATACAAGTAACACAAGCCGTAGATCTTGGTATCATTCAAAAAATGTTTGTGGCCGAAGGTATTTGGGTAAGGCCTTTTGGTAAGCTGGTTTACGTGATGCCACCTTTCATAATGAGCCAAGAGGACTTAGCCACGCTTTGCAACGGTATGCTGCGTGTACTGGAGCGTTATTTTGGGCAAGATTATGCCACAAACTAAAATAGACCCCCTCTTTGAGGCGTTGTTTAGCTGCAATATACAAGTGAGAGTAGCCGACTTAAATTATGGTAATCACTTAAGTAATGACCGCGTTTTGAGTTATTTTCACGAAGTTAGAGTTTTATGGCTGAGCCAAAATAATCTTAGTGAGCTAGACGTGGGTGGTTGTGGCCTTATTATGACCGGTGCTAATGTGGAATATCTTCAGCAAGCACATTTGCATCAACAGCTCACCTTAACATTGGGCCTACGTGAGGTAGGTAAGGTACGCTTCACTATCATATATCAACTTTGCGACAGCCAAACCAACCATGTAATTGCCTTAGGTGAAACTCATATGGGCTGCTTTGATTATCAAAACCAAAAGCCTACCAGAGCGCCTCAGTCTTTATTAGACATCTTCACCCACGCTAAGATGTAGGCAACGTATCAGTGCTTAGTCAAAGTAAGCATAGCAGTATGTAATAGGCTCCAAGCCACTTTTTTGGGCGGTGCACTTTTGACATTCTTGAGCTAAGGATACCCTAGAGAATTTATTACAATTAGCACACTTGGCTTTTTCAGCCATTTGCCACTGCAGGCCTGGAAACTCTTGCCAGCGCTTGCCCAAACTTAAGATCACCTGCCCTTTTAGCAAATCTCCTGCTTGATAGCGCCCTACAATGATTTTAATGCGTTGACCTACTGCTCTTTTGCGACGTTCTTCTTCCACCTGCGCTTGATCTGGCGCCGTATGCCTGGCTAGAATGCTCATGGTGTCAGCCATGCCTTGTTGCTGCTTGGCGAAGTGCTTAAGAGCATGTTCAAGCTGGGCATCACGCCCTAAAGGAATGCTATAGGCTAAAAGGTCTGGGTCCCAATGGCCTCCTGCAAGGTGCAAAGATTCCATCAAATCTATACTGTGATCACCATACAAACGTAAGTCGTTGGCGGTGGTAATTAATTCATAGCCAATAGGCAAATAGTTAAGCAGTGCCTTGCTAATGCCTGTGTCAATTTGGGTGTCATTATCATCAAACCAATCACTCATTACCTTACTCCCACTTACTCCTTGCCTTACCCTCTGCCTTTTATAGACTATGCAGGTATCTTTGTACTTTATATTATTCTATGTCGTCATAACCATCGTAGCTATGCACTAAGTCTTCAAAGCGAGTGTACTTACCAATGAAGGCCAAACGAGAAGTGCCTATGGGGCCGTTACGTTGTTTACCAATAATGATTTCAGCCTTGCCTTGATCTTCACTATCTTCGTTGTACACTTCATCTCGATAGATAAACATAATAAGGTCAGCGTCTTGCTCTATGGCTCCAGATTCACGTAAGTCTGAGTTTACAGGGCGTTTATTTGGACGGTTTTCTAAGCTACGGTTAAGCTGCGATAGGGCAATTACTGGGCATTTAAGCTCTTTAGCTAGGGCTTTCAATGAGCGTGAAATTTCAGAAATTTCTGCAGTACGACCTTCGGTATGACCTTTAATTTGCATCAGCTGCAGGTAATCAATCATGATCATACCTACACTGCCATGCTCACGAGCTATACGCCTTGCTCTAGTGCGCATTTCCGTTGGGCTTAAGCCTGCACTGTCATCAATATATAACGGCTTATCTTTGAGTAAATTTACTGCACCTGTAAGCTTTGGCCAATCATCTTGCTCTAATTTACCAGTACGCATGCGAGTGGCATCAATGCGGCCAAGAGAAGACAACATACGCATCATCAGCTGCTCGGCGGGCATTTCCATACTAAACACCAATATGGGTGCATCACCTACGATGGCAGCATTTTCTACGATATTCATGGCAAAAGTGGTTTTACCCATAGAGGGACGACCGGCAATAATAATTAAATCAGACTTTTGCATACCTGCTGTGCGGTTATCTAAGTCTGTAAAACCTGTACTGATACCTGTAATGGCACTGTCTGAACGAAATAATAGATCAATACGCTCTACTGCACCTTTAAGAATAGGGTTTACATATTGTGGGCCACCTTCTTTTGGGCGTGCCTCAGCAATTTCAAACACTTTACGTTCAGCTTCATCTAATACATCATCAGATGAGCGACCTTCTGTATGAAAAGCAGATTCAGCAATATCATTAGCAACACCAATGAGCTGACGTAAGATAGCTCTTTCTCGCACGATATTAGCGTAGGCGGTAATGTTAGAAGAGCTGGGAGTGTTTTTTGCTAGCTCACCTAGATAGCTTAGCCCACCTGCATTAGCAAGCTCATCAATGCGACTTAGCTCTTCTGACAAGGTGATCACATCAATGGGCCTAGAATCACCCACAAGCTTGGTCATTACTCTAAATATAAGCCGATGGTCTTGGCGGTAAAAGTCTACCTCTGCAACAGCTTCAGACACTCGATCCCATGCCATTTCATCCAACATTAAGCCACCCAGCACAGACTGCTCTGCCTCTAACGACTGAGGTGGTACTTTAAGCGCATCAAGTTGTGGGTCTGACTTGAGTAAATGTGAAGCTGGCTGCATGTGATTTCTGTTTTATAAGCTAGATATTACCCATGATAACCTTTACTACAGGCACAAAAAAGCCCCTTTAACGGGGCTTTTTGAGATTGTGCTATTAGGTCGCTATACACGCCATGGCAAAGGCCTAAGGCCTATAGCAATGGCAGCAAGAGCAATCTACTCAGCAACAAGTGTTACAGTCACTTCAATAGTGATATCACTATGAAGCTGGATAGCAACAGCTGTATCGCCTAGGGCGCGCAATGAGCCTTCAGGTAAACGCACTTCAGTCTTATCAATGGCATGACCAGCAGCCACAATAGCAGTAACGATTTCGTTAGTGCCGATAGAACCAAACAGCTTACCTTCCTCACCAGCGTTAGCAGCAATAGTAACAGTTAAGTCACCAATGGCATCAGCACGGGCTTGTGCAGCAGCTAGCTTTTCAGCAGCAGCAGCTTCAAGCTCTGCACGACGAGCTTCAAAAGCTTCAACGTTAGCTTTGTTGGCAGGTACAGCTTTGCCAGTTGGAATTAGGAAGTTACGTCCATATCCAGCTTTAACAGCAACAGTGTCGCCCAATGCGCCTAACTTACCAATTTTTTCAAGCAGAATTACATTCATGTTTAATTCCTTAATTTGCTCAACATGTATACATGAAGAGTCTTATTCTATTTTTTTTACCCTAACTGGCAAACGCTGCCTTAAATTGAACACGCTGTCCAAAGTGGCTAGCAAAGCTAGCAGTGTAAAGACCAATTCGCCTAGCATTACAAACCCTAAGTAGGTTGCAATTAGCCAAACACGGCCTAATTTCAATTGCTCGACCAAACCATGCACTAGTGCTAAGCCTGTAAATAATAATGGTATTGATAATACAAACAGCCATTGTGTCATATCGGTAATATTGCCTAAACCAAATACGGCAAAAGCAAGTGATCCCGTAAGCCATAGTGGCAAACGCAGTTGATGGAACTCACTTTGAAAACCACCTGGGTTATACAAAGCCGCCTGCCACCAACGTGACAGCACCACACAGGCTAATAATATAGCCATGTGCACAGCACCTAACAAACCCTCCATGAGAGATTGTATTTGTACTTTATCAACACCTTCTGCCTGAAGCGAAATACCTGCTTCGGCAAAAGCTGTCATTACATCTTGCAAGTAGCTTACCAAAATAGGCATCGATGCTGCTGCAGCTAAAATGCTGGCAACTAACACATAAGCCCAATTGGCGCTGTAGCGTAAAACGCTGGCCAAACCTGCTACCCCAATTAAGGTTAAAGCAGGGGTTGGATCACCTCCACTCCACCAAACTATGGCAGGTAGTAGGCTCCACATAAAAACACTGGCACCGGCTTGATAACCTTTTCGCAAGATTACCAACGCCAAAATTGCCGCACTTACCCAAAACAACACAGGAATAATGGCAAATAACACTGCAACTATAGTTGCCTGTTTATTACCACGCATGGCGTATTGAGCTAGTTTGCGCATAATGTTAATACGATTTACTGATGAGCGTCAGTGTATGGCAACAATGCAACGTAACGAGCGCGCTTAATAGCGGTAGAAAGCTGACGCTGGTAGCGTGCTTTGGTACCGGTAATACGGCTAGGTACAATCTTGCCAGTTTCAGATACATAGCCTTTTAAAACTTCAATATCTTTGTAATCAATTTGAGTCACGCCTTCGGCAGTGAAACGACAGTACTTACGACGACGAAAAAAACGTGCCATGGTCAATATCTCCAGTTAATTATTCAGCTGCAGCTTCAGCTACAGGTGCTTCTTCGGCTTGAACTTCTACTTCAGGAGTTTCGGCACGAGGGGCGCGTTCTTGACGACGACGGTCTTCACGGCTTTCAGCAGCTTTAACAGGAGAGTCACCAGTTTCAGCAGCTTTCATACGTACAACCATGCTACGGATTACGGCATCGTTGTAACGGAAGTTACTGTCTAGCTCGTCTAATGCAACATTTGAACATTCAACGTTCATAAGTACATAGTGAGCTTTGTGGATTTTGTTTATTGGGTATGCCAAGTGGCGACGGCCCCAATCTTCTAAACGATGAACAGAACCACCATCAGCTTCAATAGTCGTGGTGTAACGCTCGATCATAGAGGGTACTTGTTCGCTTTGGTCTGGGTGGACCAAAAAGATAATTTCATAATGACGCATTGCTGCTCCTTATGGGTTAAATAGCCTTAAGCATGAAGTAATTCGTTATTGAACGACCACCTTAAAGCAAGGAGAAAAATCACACATAAAAATGTGATGGCGCATTATACGTAAACTTCCCACAAGGCACAAGCCACGACATTTTAACCACTTACCTAGCAGCCCTAACACTAGATTAAAAAGATCAAACATTATTAATTAACACCGTCTTTTTCGGGACTAGGACTGTGGCTACTGCTATATTAGGCTCCATAACTAAAAGGCTCAGTTACGTTAGTCTCTTTTTGGCTCTTACTAAGCTATGCCACACTAATATTTTATGGAAACAAACTATGTGGAATATCTACTTATCTGGTGAAATACATACAGACTGGCGTGAGCAAATTATTAGCCGCTGTAAAGATCTCAACCTTCCTGTAAATTTTTCATCAGCCTGTACTGATCACGAAGCCAGTGATGCAGCAGGTGATCATCTAGCAGATACAGCGACGAGCTTTTGGCGTGACAACCAATCAGCCAAAGTAAATGCTATTCGCACCAAAAACCTCATCGCCCAAGCCGATATTGCTATTATTAGATTTGGTGACAAATACAAACAATGGAACGCTGCTTTTGATGCAGGTTACTGCGCTGCGATGGGTACGCCCTTTATTACCTTACATAGTGAAGACATTATTCACCCACTAAAAGAAGTCAATGCGGCTGCCATGGCCTGGGCTACAGATGTTGAGCAAGTCATCACCACCCTAAAACACGTTACCCAGTAGCCACGAGCACTCCATTAATGAGCAAAAAAACCAGCAACTTAGGCACTAAACCTGTAATTGGGTTATTTTTTGGCATGGCTGCACCTATCGCTGTGGGCATGATGGTGCATGGTCTTTACAATGTAGTGGATGCTATTTTTGTAACTCGCGTGATCGGTGTTGATGCTATGGGTGGTATTTCCATTGTATTTCCTATTCAGATGTTTATTTTTGCTTTGGCCACGCTAGTGGGTAGTGGCATGGCATCTATTGTAGCTAGGCAACTAGGTGCTAAGCAGGATGATAAGGCCAACACCACAATCGATATGGCTTTTCGCTTAGGCCTAAGCCTAGCTATAGTGATTACTGTTGGAATCTATTTAAACATTAATTCCTTGCTGCATTTTTTAGGCGTTTCTGACGCCTTGTGGCCATACGCATATGACTACCTAATGCCTTTAGTATTACTTAGCTTTCCTATCGTATTAGTGAGCAGCATTCCTAGTGACTTGCTCAGAGCCGAAGGCAAAGCTATGCTCATGATGATAGGCATGGTGTCATCAGCTGTGCTTAATATCATATTAGATGCTGTGTTTATCTTCGTGCTAGAAATGGGCGTAGAGGGTGTCGCTTACGCCACTATATTGTCTCAAATCTTTGCAGCAATGGTGATGCTTTACTTCATTTTAGGTGGAAAAACACAGCTAAAATTGCGCCCCTTTGCCTACAAAATGGACTGGCCTATTCTTAAAGACAT
>DKMQ01000041.1:0-16260 GCA_002470565.1 Oceanospirillaceae bacterium UBA7410
CGGTTAAGTGATTTGCCGTGAAGCTGTCTGCTCAACCGAGGTGGCGTATTCTATAGATCTGAGTTTATTTGTCAACACGCTTTTTCAAAAAAACTTAATAAATACACAATTAATTTATTCTAAGCAAATATTGCCAATAATTGGTCAAAAACCAACCACTTAGCTACCAGCAAATTACTGGCCCCAATGCAATAGATGGAACAACTTTTTACCCCGCTTAATAATATGATACTGCTCATGCAATCCCGAAGAAGAGGTTAGGACCATCTCAACGTCACTCACTTTTTCGCCGTTGATACTCACTGCGCTATTACTAATAAATTCTCGCGCCATTTTATTTGACTTAGCCAGACCAGAAACAACCAAAGCTTGAACTAGCGTCATGGTTTTTTCGTTTGTGCTTGAAGCTGGCATGCCATCAAGATAAAGCTGCTGGAGATCCTCTTGCGTGAGCTGCTCCAGCTTGCCTGAAAACAATGCTTCACTAATCCTTAAGGCCGCCTGCAGACCTTCTTCACCATGCACAAGCCTCGTAACCTCACAGGCCAGGACACTTTGTGCTTGAGGCTTTCCTTGTGCAACCTTATCTTGCTCTTCTATAGCAAGCATTTTTTCTTCTGATAAAAAGGTAAAGAATCGCAAAAATTTATAAACATCCGAGTCTGCGGTATTGATCCAAAACTGGTAAAAGGCATATTGTGAGGTTTTCTTAGCATCCAACCAAATAGTGCCACTTTCCGTTTTACCAAACTTAGTGCCATCGGATTTGGTGACCAAAGGCAGTGTTAGACCAAACACTTGAGCTCGATGCTGACGACGGGTTAAGTCGATTCCCCCAGTAATGTTTCCCCATTGATCACTACCACCTATTTGAAGTGTGCAATTATATTGCTTATATAACTGAGAAAAATCAAAAGATTGTAAAATCATATAGGCGAATTCTGTAAAAGAAATCCCTTCTCCATCACGCTCCAAGCGCTGCTTCACTGATTCTTTTTGAATCATAGAACTGACAGAAAAGTGCTTCCCTACATCTCGCAAAAACGTTAATACATCCACGTCTTTGGTCCAATCATAGTTGTTCACTACCTGTGCACTATTGTCCTGAGCGTTAAAATCTATAAAAGATGAGACTTGAGCCTTGAGGCGGGTGACCCAATGATTAATAACATCTACTGTATTGAGCTTGCGCTCTTGGGATTTGAAACTAGGATCGCCAATCATTCCTGTAGCACCGCCCACCAGCGCCAATGGCTTATGACCTGCTTGCTGAAAACGCCTAAGCACCAACAAGGGCACTAAACTACCTATATGCAAGCTATCAGCTGTTGGATCAAACCCACAATAAAGCACCCGCGACTCCTTTAGGTGCTCTATCAGCTCTTCAGGTGCGGTCATTTGATTAACCAGTCCACGCATTTGTAAATCGGCGAGTAAGTTAGTGTCTGTGGCAGTCATAGTATTAAGTCACTTAGTAAGGCATTGGTTTAAAGTACTTGAATCAGTCAATAAATGCAGACTGGAAAGCCGTGTATTCTAGCTTGAATCAGGGTCAATAGAAAAGCGCATAGCCCAAGCCATGTATGCTTATTTGGTACTCAATAGTCTATTCTTAAGAGTTAGGCATGTTATGATGCAGCACTTAGACAGTTTCTATTGCCAAATCTATTACATCTACACCTTATGATAACCTTTCCAAAATTACTGCAACATTTTCCAAAGCTATACATTCGCATCTTGGTGCTTCTGACTTTGGTAATGCTAACAATCACACTGTGGCCAGCCTCAAAACCAAAAAACCCACCAGACGCCACCACAAAAACATTGGATTTAACCCCAAAATTACTCATTGAAAACACCCAAGCAACCCTTCAGCCGCTGCCCATAATTCATCCTGAAAAGTGGACCTCTGTTACCGTTAAATCAGGTGATAGCCTTAGCACGTTATTCCAGCGTGTTGGATTATCTGCTCAAGACGTATACCAGGTATCTCAAGCCACAAAAAAAACTAAAGCATTAAGCCCTCTATTTCCAGGTGATACTTTAGATTTTTTAATAAAAAATGAGCGGTTAGATAAAGTTCGCCTAATTAAAACCCCTTTACTGCAAACCATTGTCCAGCGCAAAGATGGGACCAACTACACCGTTGAAACTATTACTCGAAAGCCCGACATCGAGCCTCGTTTTGTACAAGGCATTATCAAAAGCTCACTATTTGTAGATGGACAAAATGCAGGTTTGAGTCAAAAGAAACTAATGCAACTGGCAACAATATTCGGGTGGGACATAGACTTTGCTTTAGATATTCGTGGAAATGATCAATTTGCACTTATCTATGAAGAAAAATACCTAGATGATGCGTTAATTGGTGAGGGCGACATACTCGCCGCTCAATTTATTAACAGGGGTAAAATATTTAACGCAATACGCCACAGCGATGGGAATTACTACTCACCCCAGGGGTACAGCATGCGTAAGGCATTTTTACGCAGCCCAGTAGATTTCTTTCGTATCAGCTCAAAATACAATCCTAATCGTAAGCACCCCGTACTTAAAACAGTCCGCCCTCACCGAGGCGTTGACTATGCTGCTGCTACCGGCACACCTATTAAAGCATCTGGTGATGGCAAGGTAACTTGGCGAGGCACCAAAGGTGGGTATGGCCGTACCATAATTATACAACACGCCGGCATTTACACTACTTTGTATGCGCATATGTCTAAATATAATAGTAAAGTAAAAAAAGGTAGCCGTGTAAAACAAGGTCAGGTCATTGGGTATATTGGCTCTTCTGGCTTGGCAACAGGCCCTCACTTACATTATGAGTTCCGCACCAATGGCGTACATAAAAACCCGCTTAAAGTGAAGCTTCCTAACGCAGAGCCACTCAACAAAGAACAGATGGAAGAATTCAAGCCAGTTGCAAAGACTATCATTGAACTACTAGAGGCCTACCAATTAGGCTCACCTTTAGCATCTATTTAACACATCAACCCGATTGGGAATATTTAGATAGAGAAGCTTGATCCACAACCACAAGTTGTTGTTGCATTGGGATTACTGACAGAAAACTGTGAGCCTTGTAGGCTTTCTTTGTAATCCACTGTAGCGCCCATCAGGTATTGAATTGACATTGAGTCAACTACCATAGTGACCTGGCCGTTTTCAATTTGAGTGTCATCTTCTGCCACCTTATCATCGAAAGTAAAGCCGTAAGAAAAACCTGAGCAACCCCCGCCTGTAACATACACACGCAATCGCAAATCTTGGTTATCTTCATCTTCCATTAGATGAGTCACTTTTTTTGCCGCTGAATCAGTAAAACCCATCGCAGGCTCTGAGGCATCAAAGTAATCTTGTTCTTGTGTGTGTGGCATTGCCAATCTCGTTACATTTTCTGGGTAGGAATTATGCGCTTAACCTAGTAATTTAGTCAAGTATTGGCGCAGGCTATCTGCACCTCATTCGCTACATTAGCTTGATACAAACTAAGCGTTAATTACACCCTTAGTTTAAGCCAATTAGCCTTAAACTAAGGCGCTAGAGGCACTATGCTTAGGCCCGTACTCTCCTCCAATCCCAACATCAAGTTCATATTGTGAATGGCTTGACCAGCAGCGCCCTTCACTAGGTTGTCGATCGCAGACAAGATCACTAAAGTATCTTCACCTTGTGGTTGATGCAATGCTATTCGACAGATGTTTGAACCCCTGACACTGCGAGTTTCTGGATGGCTACCTAAGGGCATAATATCTACAAAAGGGTGATCCTTATAACGCTCCTCAAATAATTCCTGAATGGCTTGAAGTGAATATTCACTATCTTTTAAGCGTGCATAAATAGTGGCATGAATACCCCGAATCATAGGCACTAAATGGGGAACAAAGGTCATGCCAACAGCACTATTGTTAGCTACTGAAAGGCGTTCTTTTATTTCAGGCAAGTGCCTATGCCCAGCTACACCATAGGCTTTAAAACTATCCCCAGCTTCGCACAACAAACTCCCTACCGCCTCCCCACGCCCAGCACCACTAACACCTGATTTACAATCTGCAATAAGGTTCTGAGTATCAATTAACCCCTGCTCAATCAAGGGCAACAATCCAAGTTGCACAGCCGTTGGGTAACATCCAGGATTAGCAACCAAGTTAGCGTCTTTAATACTGGTCTTATTCACCTCAGGCAAACCATAAACGGCACTATCCAAAAGCTCTGGGCAAGCATGTTCCATGCCGTACCAGCTTGACCAGACACTCACATTTTGAATACGAAAGTCAGCTGCCAAATCAATGACTTTACAGCCAAGTGCAAGTAAGTCAGGCGCCTGTTTCATCGCCACACCATTTGGAGTAGCAAAGAATACCAAGTCTGCCTGGGCTAAAGCTTGCGTTGTAGGCTGAGTGAAAGCCAAATCATATTCTCCACGTAAACTAGGATAGATTTCTGAAACAGCCTTACCCGCCTCCGAACGAGACGTGATGGCGCACACCTCAACCTCAGGGTGACGGGCTAAAAGACGAAGTAATTCAACGCCTGTGTATCCAGTACCACCAACAATAGCAACTTTTTTCACACTAACTTCCTTTTCTAAAGACTCAACTAAAGCCATAATAATAGACAAAGCTTAAAAGCAAAAGGGCTGTGTTCCAATAATAACAATAGGCTCATTAGCCAGAACCAGCTATATAAGGTAAACTTAATACGATAAAGCTCGTATTTGTAAGGTAATATGATTTTCCCGAGTAGTTATTATGGACAATAAAAAACACACTTTAAAATCTCGATTCAAGCAAGCTCCCTTTGGAGTGGGTCATTTTCGACGTCGCCTGGCACATAATGATGCTCTGCTTCAAAACAGCTTACTTGGACTTATCACGGGCATAGCCGCCGCATTAGTAATCATTGCCTTTCGCAGCTTGTTTGAAATACCGCTGATGCACTGGCTCCCTGGGGGCACTGCCGAAAGCTTTGAAAGTTTGAATCCTATTTGGTATTTTTTGCTTCCCGTTATTGGAGGGGGGTTGATTGGCCTTTGGCTCATGTTTTTTACTCCGGAAAATCAAAAAGCAGGAGTAACGCACGTAATGGATCGCATGGCTTACCACCAAGGTAAAATGCCGTTCAAAAATGCCTTTGCACAATTTATTGGTGGTGCCCTAGGCATCTTAACTGGTCAATCTGGCGGCACAGAGGGGCCGGCAGTCCATCTAGGCGCGGGGGCAGGCTCACAAATAGGTCGTATTTTCCACCTGCCTAATAACAGCCTTCGCCTTATGGTTGGATGCGGCACCGCAGGAGCTATAGCAGCATCGTTTAATACTCCTATGGCAGGTGTTATTTTTGCTATGGAAGTGGTGATGCTTGAATACAGCATTATTGGTTTCACTCCAGTCATTATTGCCTCTGTCGCTGCCACTTTGTTACATAATACTTTGTATGGTGCGCAGATGGCGTTTATGACACCTGAAATCAGCATGGTAAGCACACATGAAATGCCGCTGATTTTAGTTTATGGAGTGATACTTGGCGCAATGGCTGCATTATTTACAAAAACCCTCACCAGCATGCAAAGCTTTTCAGCCCAACCTGTGCTTATTAGAATGTTGATGGCAGGCACCTTTACTGGAGCCTTAGCCTATTTCGTACCTCAAGTAATGGGCATGGGATCTGACAGCATTTTGATGGCTATCGAAGGGCAATATGCACTAGGTTTATTAATTGCATTGGCATTAGCAAAATTATTCGCCACCGCCATTAGCGTGGGTTTAGGAATGCCAATAGGAGTTATAGGCCCCACTCTTTTAATGGGAGCATGTGCAGGCGCGGCTTTGGGACATATAAGCAGCTATGTTATAGATGGCCCCACATCAAGCGCTGGTTTTTATGCCATGCTCGGTATGGGAGCAATGATGAGTGCCGTTCTTCAAGCGCCCTTAGCCGCCCTAATTGCGCTAATGGAACTTACTCACAACCCAAATATAATATTACCCGGTATGGCAACTATTGTTATTGCTAACATTAGCTGCAGCTATGTGTTCAAACAAGATTCTGTATTTGTAGAACTATTACGCAAGCAGGGCTTAAATTATCGAGCCAACCCAATCTCTCAAGCATTGAACCATCAAGGCGTCACCAGTTTAATGCATGATGATATAAGCCATCATAATGACAATGATATAACTGGTTATCAGTCAGCCATCAAACAAGGCTGCAATTGGCTACTTATTAGCAGCCAAAACCATGACAAAGTTGACTACGTCTTACATATGCGCCAGGTTTTGGTAGACAAAGCCTTAACCACAAGCTTAATTGAGTCCGCAGGTTACCCAACCAAAACCTTTGGTTTTTGTTCATCTAAATCGACGCTAAAGGAGGCTTGGGACCTTTGTAAAGAGTGTAGTTACACACAACTTCTCATTACTGATATTGATGGAAGCATTATGGGCGTTTTACTTGAAGAAGAAATATTACAATACGCACAAAAGGATTAGCAGACAGGGACATTTCAGGCGATAATAGCCACTCAATTTTCTAATTTAGAGTGGCCTATGCCTTCCAATTCAACACCGATCTCTGCCAAACTATTTGAAGCCGCCCAAAAACACATTCCTGGAGGGGTTAACTCCCCTGTTAGAGCATTCAAAGGCGTTGGTGGCCATCCACTATTTATCAAACATGGCATTGGCGCTTGGCTCACTGATGAAGACGATCAGCAATATGTAGACTATATTTGTTCTTGGGGCCCCATGATTCTAGGGCATGCTCATCCCAAAGTTCTGGCTGCAGTCTCAAAAAGCATTGAAAACGGCCTAGGATTTGGCGCTCCTACACGAGTAGAAACTGCCATGGCGGACAAGCTATGTAGCATGCTACCCCATATGGACATGGTCCGTATGGTGAGCTCAGGCACAGAAGCCACTATGAGCGCAATTAGATTAGCCCGAGGTCACACCGGCCGTGACAAAATAGTTAAATTTGAAGGTTGTTACCATGGCCACTCAGACTCACTTTTAGTTAAGGCAGGCTCTGGCGCCCTTACACTTGGAGTGCCCAGCTCTCCAGGTGTGCCTGACAGCATCGCTGAACACACCATCACCCTAAACTACAACGACAATGAGTGTGTTAGAAAAACGTTTGCTGAAATTGGCCACCAAGTAGCCTGTATTATTGTTGAACCCGTGGCTGGCAATATGAACTGCATCCCTCCTCAGGAAGGATTTTTAGAGTGCTTAAGGGAAGTGTGTGATGCCAGTGGCGCAATACTGATCTTTGATGAAGTAATGACCGGTTTTCGAGTAGGCCCTCAATGTGCTCAAGGCAAATACAATATAGCACCAGACTTAACCACTTTAGGTAAAGTGATCGGTGGCGGTATGCCTGTAGCAGCTTTTGGTGGTCGCAGTGAAATAATGCATTCCCTTGCACCTTTAGGCCCTGTATATCAGGCGGGTACGCTATCAGGCAACCCTGTGGCCATGAGCGCTGGCCTTGTGATGCTAGATGAAGTTAGCCAGCCTGGGTTTTATGAACAGTTAACCGACTTCACGAGTAAACTTCTAGCAGGCCTAAAAGAGCGAGCTATAGCAGCAAACGTGCCTTTCTTAACCAACCAAGCAGGCGGCATGTTTGGTATATTTTTCACCGACCAACTACAAGTAACCTGCTTTGCAGAAACGATGGCTTGCGATGCAGAAAAATTCAGTCGCTTTTTTCACTTAATGCTAGCTGAAGGAGTGTATTTAGCACCCTCTGCCTTTGAAGCAGGGTTTGTATCTTCTGCCCACGGTGACAAAGAATTGGCACACACTCTCAATGCCGCCGAGCGTGCTTTTGCTAAGCTTTAATCCGTGCTGAACTTTGTTTATCTGATACTCGCAGTTTTGCTTGTCATTTGGGGCCTCAAGTTATGGCGCCTCAAAGACATACAAGGCTCATATAGCACAGCTGCTTTGAGCCTTTGGCTGGGTGCTTATGCGTCCATCGTTAACGCGCCTTTTGCTGTTTCAATGGTCAGCTTTGAAGTAGCTATTCTTGGTTACAATCTAAGCGTATTTGTCGGTTTACCTATGCTGGCTTTGACATTGTTAGACCTGAGTTTTAGCTGGCGTTGGCAAAAAGCCACCTGGGGTCGTATTTTCCTGGCATTAGCAGCCATGTTTGAAGTAATGCGCCGTGCAGATGTAGGAAATAACTACGCTAAGTTCATCTTTATTGCCTGCATAATAACTCTACTTTTTGTCCTCTTTAAAATAGTAAAACATGCATTAAAAAACAATCAGAGTCTTAAAAAAAGCACGGCGCTACTGGGTGTTTGCTTAATGTTGATGGCTGCTAGCCTATGGTCATTTAATACTGCTTTCGCATTAGTATGGCATGGTTTAGGTTTATTGGTACTTGGCGGCTATTTGTATTTGTCAGCTTGAATAATAGCTTCAGCCTCACCTTTGCTATTTCCTAAATGACTGCGACTTGCAGCAATTAACTTCCAGAAATAATACTGATACCGCTTTTTGTTAGGCACTAAAGTTAGGCCTTTAAGTGCCAGTTGCTCGGCACGAGCTGCCTCACCCAAAGATAACTGCAAAGCTGATAACCGTGCATAAACCTTAGGCTCTCTTGGCGCTATTCGTTGGGCCCTTTGCAGCTGAATAACTGCCTCAGCCATCTTACCTTGGCCTTTCAATGAATCAGCGTTGGACAACAATTGTTCCACCACAGCTTGATCTGATGGAGGCAAAGCCTCTTCTTGTTTTATTACCACTTCTATATTCTTTTCAGTGGGCGCGACAACCACTTTACTCGGACTAGACTGTGGTGTAATCGTTACTTTCGCTTTAGGAACTACGTAAGGTTTTGGCTTTTGTAACTCTACAGGCTTGCGCGGTTGTGTATCAGTGGCACTTGGATTAGTTTCATTACCAAGCACATTATTAGTGGCTAAGGGGATGCGCTGAGAAGCCCTAGCCTGAACACTTAGGTCTTCAACGATAGGGCCATAACCTGGACCCGCGCAAGCTCCCAAAAAGACAACTGATAAGCAAAGTGACATGTATTTGAAAAGTGTGATCTTTATGCTGTTCATTACTGACTAATATCCACAATTTGTATTAATAGGAGGTGCTGTTGCATTAACCATAGGCAAATCAATACCATCTGGACAACCATTAGGAATAACTACACCGGTTGCCCGATTAACATAATAGTAGCCCACTGTTTCAGGCTTTATATCTTCATAGGGGGTATAGGACAAATGTTGCATCAGCTGACCCCATACATTAAGGGCACCACTTGCTCCTGTTAGTGGCGTTGGTTTTAAGTCTTCCCTTCCTAACCACACAGTCGCCACATGCTGACCACTAAAACCTGCAAACCAACTGTCCCTTTGATCGTTTGTTGTACCCGTTTTGGCAGCCACTTTTTGCTGCTTAGGTAAAAAGCGATACACACCTCTAGCTGTTCCTTCATTGGCAACCAGACGCATTTCATGCTGTAACAAATACACCGCATCATTGCTAGCGGCTTGGCGCACTATAAGGGGGAAAATACTCAGCAACTGACCATTGGCCTTAGTCACTTGCCGCACTATACTTAATGGACTATAGAATCCATTTCCTGCAATAGTTTGATAAATCTGATTGACTTGCATCGGAGATATTTCAACAGCGCCCAATAAAACAGAGGGATAGGCCGGGATAGATTGTTCTATACCCATTTCGCTCAACTGCTGTAATACCTTTTCTAAGCCCACCTGCAATCCTAAACGCACATTAGCTTGGTTGTAGGATTTTGTAAGTGCTTTATACATAGGCACCTTGCCGTGTGACCTACGATCATAATTTTGTGGTTGCCATACAGACCCATCAGGTTGTGGCAACGCAATAGACTCATCATTGATAAGTGTAGCTAAATTATATTGCCCTGACTCTAAAGCTGCTAGATGTATTACAGGCTTCAATAACGAGCCTACTTGACGACTAGTATCTAACGCCCAGTTATGGCCTGCGTAACCTCCATCATGGTCGCCCACCAAGGCTAATAGTTCACCACTACCTCTATGGCTCACTACTATAGCGCCCTCTAGTGTTGGTATCTTACCGTGTCGTTGATTAAGGGCATCTATTTGCTCTACCATGGCTATGTGGGCTTGATGCTGCACCCATGGATCTAAGCTGGTGAAAATGCGTAAGCCTTGATTGGATAAAGCAGACGCTGGGTAGTGTTGTTGCAACTGCCGCCTTACTACATCCATGTAAGCTGGATAACGGCTAACCTGCTTAGCCTTTGAAAGGTCTAATGGCAATGCTTGATACTGTGTTTTTTGGACGTCTGAGATCACACCTTGTTGGGCAAGAACTGACAAGACTAGATTACGCCTTTTAGTTGCTCTTTGGGGATGCCTATGGGGATTATAATATGACGGACCTTTTACTAATCCGACTAATAGCGCAACCTGATGCAACTTAATCTCATTTAAAGGCTGTCCGAAATAAAACCGACTAGCAAGACCAAATCCATGGATTGCCCGCTTACCAGCTTGTCCGAGAAAGACTTCATTAAGGTAAACTTCTAGCACCTCTTCTTTAGAGTAATGAACATTTAATAATAGGGCCATCGGCGCTTCAATGAGCTTACGCCATAAGGTTTGTTGGTCTGTGAGGTAAAAATTCTTCACCAGTTGCTGCGTTAATGTGCTGCCACCTTGCACTACAGCTGCCGCCTTGATGTTAGCCCACATAGCTCGTGCGATTCCCCAAGGAGATACGCCATAGTGGGAGTAATAATCACGGTCTTCGACCATTAACAAGGTCTCAATGAATCCATTGGGCAAGTCATTCAGCTGTATGAGTTCACGGTCTTCATTGTGAGATGGGTAAATGCCGCCTACAAGTTGTGGCTCTAGTCTCAAAGAAGCTATGGCCGCACCAGATATTTGACGCAATTGGGTGACTTTGTTTTTTTGCAATATTACTTCTACCAAATGCCCTTGCTCAGCGCCATCAGTAAACCGAAAACCTCGACTATGAATAATCATACCTTGGTTTGTTTTTTGCACTTGTCCTGTATCTGTTGCACTTTGTACAAAGCGATAGCCTAACTGTGTCAATTCATAGTCGAGTTGACCTACTGCAAGCTGTTGGCCCTTATAAAGCTCTAATGGACGCGCATAAACTTTTGCAGGTAACGACCAGCGATGACCTTCAAAGCGATGCCTAATTTGAGCATCAAGATATATCAGAGTCACCACACCCAATACTAGTAACACAGTAGCAAGTTTGAACAACCACACCCATGAAAACCATTTTTCAGGTGCGTTTGGCTTGGATTTACTTGTGGCTCGGTTCTTACTCAATGCCTGAACTCAATTCTGTTATGCTATGCATATACTTATTCCTTATATCGACCATATTTATGCCCGCTACTTTAAAACCCACGTTACTTATGAGCAGTCACAAGCTTTGTGAAGGCCAAAGTAAAGGGTTTATCATCGATGACATTGACCTGTTTGTTTTAAGGCACCAAGGGCGCGTATTAGCTTACCTAAATAGTTGCCCTCATCGTCAAGTCCCACTGGAATTTTTACCTGACCAGTTTTTAGACGAAGATAAACAGTTCATTCAGTGCGCAACCCATGGTGCATTATTTACTATTGAGAATGGCCTTTGTATTAGTGGCCCTTGTAATAATCAGTCTCTTGTTAGCCTATATGTAGAAGAGCGAGATGAGAAAATTTATTGCACCATTTCTCAAGCGCGAAACTTCTAACTATCTAAACCTTATTTTGCACAACTGATGCGCCTATAGTGACAGGCACAACCCGCTCCAACGTTATGTGCGTTAGGCTAATGCTCGCTCCATAAGCCATTACTTCCACACCCTGTTCAATAGCCCATACTAAGGTTTGCGCATAAACTGGATCTACATCCCATGCGGGGGATACTTTAGTTATTCCAGTATGAGCCACACAATACAGCAGCACAGCTCTGCGTCCCTCACTCACCATATGCACAAGCTCTCGTAAATGCTTACTCCCACGCAGTGTAACTGCATCAGGAAACAGGCCTTGCCCGTTTGATGCCATTAAAGTAACGTTTTTCACTTCTACATAACAATCAGGCAAACTTTCGTGCTGGCTTAAAAAAATATCTATGCGACTATTTTCTAGACCATATCTTACCTCAGTTTTCAGTTCACCGTAGCCTTGTAATTGACTTACAATACCGTTATTTATTGCCTCTACGACCAAGCCATTGGCTCTTTGTGTATTAATACATGCTAAAAAGCGCTGTTCCACCTCCACCAGCTCCCATGTGCAGGGATATTTACGCTTTTCATTGGTTGAATCCCAAAACCACACTCGACTTTTAGGTTCAGCACAGTTTTTCATTGAACCTGTATTAGGACAATGTAAGGTTAATGAAGTACCGTCATGGCTTTCTACGTCAGCTAAAAACCTTTTGTAACGTCTTTGTAAAGTAGCCTCTTGTAGTGGCAATAAAAAGTGCATTTGGTATATCCAATGTTTATAATGATTATTCAAAAGGGGTTATGTATCATTTTTCAAATTAGTTAAAAAATCATTAAGTTTATGAGTTTTAAATAAAAAAAACTAACCCTAGAGATTTGTTGTGTATGATTAGGAGAAATAAAGACGTGTTTGGACTATTTTGACTAGATTTCGCATCTTTAATCTGCTATTTTGTCGCCGATAATTTATCAACTGAAATTGGAAAAGCATTTTAGTTAGACTACTAAATGTTACCTTCCTCAAAAAATGAATCAAGTTATGTCAAACTCAAATGCATCACTACTAAAACACTTTACCCCTTATAAGGTAAAAAAGGGTGAAGAGTACATGAATAAGGCACAGGAAGAACACTTTAAAGTGATCTTGCATGCCTGGAAACAAGATTTAATGGAAGAAGTAGATCGCACCGTTAATCATCTTAAAGAAGACGCTGCTAATTTTGCTGACCCTAATGATCGCGCCAGCCAAGAAGAAGAATTTTCTCTTGAGCTCAGAGCACGTGATCGTGAACGCAAGTTAACCAATAAGATCAATGACACTTTAGAGCTTATTGAACAAGGCGACTATGGCTTTTGTGACACCTGTGGTGTTGAGATTGGCATCCGTAGATTAGAAGCACGCCCCACTGCGACCTTGTGTATTGACTGTAAAACCCTTGCAGAAATTAAAGAGAAGCAGCTAGGCAAGTAGGCTTCTCATGAACTATGTAGGCCGCTTTGCTCCAACGCCAAGCGGCGCCTTACATTTTGGATCTCTAGTGGCTGCTGTTGCCAGCTACCTAGATGCTCGTGCTAATAACGGTTCCTGGTTGGTTCGTATAGAAGACTTAGACCCACCACGCACTGTCCCAGGCTCTGTAGATGCTATCCTTTGTTGTTTAGACACCTTTGGATTGCATTGGGATGGGCAGCTAATGTTTCAAAGCCAGCGTCAAAGCGCCTATCTTGAGGCGTTAGAAAAATTAAAAAAACAAGACAGAATTTACCCCTGTAGCTGCAGTCGAGCTCAATTTCAAACCAATCCACTTTATCTGTGTCCTTGCTTAAACTCTCCCCCATCTCAAAAAGATGTCGCGCTAAAAATTACACCACCGGGCATAAATGTAACTATAGATGACACTATTATTGGGCCCCAAACACAACATCTAGCTGATGAAGTAGGCGACTTTGTAGTACAGCGCAAAGATCAACTATTCTCCTATCAATTGGCTGTGGTTGTCGATGACGCTGAGCAAAAAATTAGCCATGTGATCCGTGGTAGTGACCTCTACCAACAAACCCCTCGCCAAGCTTGGCTACAAAGTTGCTTGGGTTATCACCAACCCGTCTATGGACACTTGCCTATAATTACTAATAACCAAGGGCAAAAACTTAGCAAGCAAAATTTAGCAGCAGCATTAGATTTATCACAGGCACCTGCATTATTGTCGCAGGCGTTAGAGCGTTTAGGGCAAATCGCTCCATGTAGCTTGCGCCAAGCCCCTGTAACAGAGCAATTAGCCTGGGCAATAACTCAATGGGACATCGCAAAGGTTCCCAAACGCATGCAAGACCCTATTGCCTTTGTCTAGCTAGCAAGGCAGTGGTAGAATGCGCGCTAGAATTATTTTTTGATTTTCCACCGAACTGAGTCGAAGACTTCCTATGGGTTTTATTTCTAAGCTGGTTAACATGGTTAAAGGTGACCAGCCGGCAGCTGCTGCGCCAACAGGCCCCACTATAATTACCAGAGATGAGCACGACATTTCTCGCCGTGACATTAGCGACAACGCGCTTAAAGTGCTTTATCGTTTAAAAGATGCAGGCTACCAAGGCTTTTTGGTCGGTGGTGGTGTTCGCGATATTCTGTTGGGCAAACAACCCAAAGATTTTGATATCGCAACCGATGCGCACCCAGAACAAGTCCATAAATTATTCAGAAACTCGATCCTTATTGGTCGACGCTTTCGCCTTGTACACGTACGTTTTGGCCGTGAAGTCATTGAAGTGGCTACCTTTAGAGCCAGCCACTTAAGCAGCGAAAATAGCAACCAAGCCAAGCAATCTGAAAGTGGCATGCTGTTGCGTGATAATGTTTATGGCACTGTAGATGATGATGCTATGCGCAGAGACTTTACGATCAACGCCATGTATTACAACATTAACGGCTTCACTATTCATGATTTCGCAGGCGGCATTGACGATATAGAAAAACGTAGTATTCGTATGATTGGTGATCCTCAAGCACGTTACAGAGAAGACCCAGTGCGTATGCTAAGAGCCATTCGATTTGCTGCCAAACTAGACTTTGAAATTGAGTCTGCTACTGCGGAACCTATGCATACCCTTGGTCATTTATTAGAGCCTATTCCTGCAGCACGTATGTTTGAAGAGGTATTAAAACTATTGTTATCTGGCAATGGTGAACAGACATATTATTTGCTGCGCGATTATGATTTATTTAAGTGTTTATTCCCCGCAACAGATGCAGCCATTGAAAATGATGAAACACCAGAGTATCAAGTGGAAGAGTTTGTGGTTTTAGCCCTGCGAAATTCAGACGAGAGAATTGCTCAAGGTAAGAGTGTAACGCCTGCTTATTTATTTGCTGCCTTGCTATGGCATCCTCTACAACAACGCCTATCTCAAATTCGTAATATGCCGCCAATACCTGCTATGCACCAAGCAGCACAAGATGTCATATTACAGCAAGTTAAGCGCACTTCTATTCCAAGACGCTTTAGCACACCCATGAAAGAAATTTGGGACATGCAGCTAAGACTCCCTAGGCGCCATGGTAATAAAGCTGCAGAATTAGTGGAAAATAAGCGTTTTAGAGCTGCTTATGACTTTGTATTATTGCGTGAAGCTAGTGGTGAAAACCTAGATAACCTAGGCGAATGGTGGACAGAATACCAATTTGCTAGTGTCGAAAGACGTGAACAAATGACGAAAGAACTAGGTAAACCTGCACCTAAAAAACGTGCTCCGAAAAAGCCCAAAGTGAACGAAGATGGTTAATGTATACATTGGTTTAGGTAGCAATTTAGATTACCCTAAAGACCACATTCGACAAGCCTTAAAAGACTTAAAAGAGCTGCCTCAAAGTCATGTATTACTAGCGTCTAAGCTTTACTTGAGCAAACCGATAGGGCCTCAAGATCAAGATGACTTTATTAATGCCGTTGCTTTGATTACCACTGCTCTTGAACCTTTAGCTCTATTAGACGAACTTCAAGCCATAGAGCAGCAACACCAGCGAGTGCGTGAGCGCCATTGGGGCCCGCGTACGCTAGATTTAGATATATTACTATTTGGCAATCAAATTATTGAACAACCCCGCCTGAGCGTGCCACACATACAAATGTGTCGGCGTGATTTTGTCATCGGTCCTTTGTTAGAAATTTGCCCAGCGCTTATACTTCCTAATGGCATGCCATTGCAACACCTCTTGCAGCAGTGCCCAATAGATGGTTTGATCTGTGTTGACGCTTAACCCATTGCCATACCTAACCATAGCGAGCTAAAAACCATGCCCAAAACTACACTACATAGTCTTACAGGCCTGAAAAAAGCTGGCGAAAAAGCCACGTGCATTACCAGCTACGACGCAAGTTTTACTCAACGAGTGAATCAAGCAGGCATAGATATCATACTAGTGGGTGACTCCCTAGGCATGGTTTTACAGGGTCACGACTCCACTTTGCCTGTAACCATGGAACAGATGGTATACCACACTCGATGTGTGGCAGCGGG
>DKMQ01000041.1:16342-24198 GCA_002470565.1 Oceanospirillaceae bacterium UBA7410
TTAGGCCTTACCCCTCAAGCTGTAAATAAGCTTGGCGGTTATCGGGTACAAGGTAAGACTCCAGAGCAGGCCACTAAGTTACTCAATGAAGCAGTTGAATTAGAAGCTGCTGGGGCCAGTATGATTTTATTAGAATGCGTGCCTAGCAGTTTAGGTAAAGCCATTACACAGGCTGTTTCTGTGCCTGTTATTGGCATAGGTGCTGGGCCTGATACGGATGCACAAGTCCTTGTTATTTATGACATGTTAGGAATAACATCCGGTAAACCTGCCCGTTTTGTAAAAAACTTCTTAAAACAAGAGGGTGATGTACTCAGTGCATTAGAAGCCTATGTTTTGGAAGTAAAATCTGGCTCTTTTCCTGCCTCAGAACACTGCTTTAGTTAACTTTTGGGCGACTATATCTATGCAAACCATCGACAGTATTAGTCAGCTACGCAGCTACCTTTGGAAAGCGAAGTTAGAGCATAAAGTCATCGCTTTTGTACCTACTATGGGCAACCTCCATGAAGGGCATTTACAGCTCATTGATCGTGCATTAGAAGAAGCAGATTTGGTGGTTGCAAGCATTTTTGTTAACCCTCTACAATTTGGCCCAGGTGAAGACTTTAACGGCTACCCTCGCACTTTTATTGCAGATCAAGAGAAGTTAATGAGCCGTGGCTGTCATGTATTATTTGCACCTAGCGTGGAAGAGATGTACCCCGCTACTAACATTAGCTCTACTGTAGTAAAAGTGCCACATCTAGATCAACTTTTGTGCGGCGCTAGTCGGCCAGGGCACTTTACTGGTGTAGCCACAGTAGTGAGTAAATTATTTGGTATCGTACAGCCGGATGTGGCTATCTTTGGCCTTAAAGACTTTCAACAGTTTTTAGTCATTAAGCAGTTTACTAATGACCTTTGCTTACCCGTGAAAATTATAGGTGCGCCTATAGCGCGAGCCGAAAGCGGCTTAGCCTTAAGCTCAAGAAATGGTTATTTGAGTGCTATCGAATTAGACCAAGCAGCACATCTTTACCGCTGCTTAATAGAGTGCAGATTAGCTCTTGAAAGTGGACAAAAAACTTTTGACAAGCTAGCAGAACACGCGCAATGCCAACTGGAATCAGTTGGCTTTACACGTGACTACTTCAAAATTTGTCGTCAAGATGATTTGCAGCCTGCAACATCTGATGACACACATCTAGTGATCGTTGCGGCGGCGTATTTAGGTAAAGCAAGGCTCATAGACAATATACGTTTGACCTTAACACCATAACCGCGGTATACGTATTAAAGCCCGTACATATGCGCCATATTTTCTAGACTTATAGGGCGAATTTTACTCGCGTTACCTGCTGAACCAAAAGCTTCATAACGAGCATGGCATAAGCCCTGCATAGCGCTCATAGTGACAGTAAGAAACTTACGTGGATCAAACTCACTAGGATTCTCAGCTAAGAAACGACGCACTGCTCCAGTGGAAGCTAAGCGTAAATCAGTATCAATATTTATCTTACGCACCCCGTGCTTAATACCTTCAACAATCTGCTCTACAGGGACTCCATAGGTCTCTGGAATATCGCCACCAAATTCATTAATCACAGCAAGCCAGTCCTGAGGCACAGAAGACGAGCCATGCATCACCAGGTGGGTGTTTGGAATTTTGCTATGAATGTCTCTAATACGATCTATGGCTAAAATATCGCCAGTTGGTGGGCGAGTAAATTTATAGGCTCCATGGCTAGTGCCACATGCAATAGCTAAGGCATCTACGTTAGTTTTAGCGACGAAATCTACGGCTTCATCTGGGTCTGTTAGCATTTGTTCTAGTGTTAGCTTACCTGCTGCACCTACACCGTCTTCTTCGCCGGCTTCACCTGTTTCCAAAGAGCCTAAGCAACCTAGCTCTCCTTCAACAGAAACGCCACATGCATGAGCCATCTCAACTGTTCGCCTGGTTACATCTACGTTATATTCAAAGTCTGTTGGCGTTTTAGAATCTTCGCCTAAAGAACCATCCATCATCACTGAAGAAAAACCCATAGCGATAGCGCGTTGGCATGTAGGAGCAGAATTACCATGGTCTAAATGCATGCACACTGGAATATGTGGAAACTCTTCAATAGCAGCTAAGATAAGGTGCTTTAAAAAGTTTGACCCTGCATACTTGCGAGCACCTGCAGAGGCTTGCACAATCACTGGGCTATCCGTGGCATCTGCAGCTTGCATAATAGCTCGCATCTGCTCAAGGTTATTTACATTGTAAGCAGGAATGCCGTAACTATGTTCTGCGGCGTGATCCAATAATTGACGCATGCTAACTAAAGCCATAAGAGTTCTCCGTTCTATTTATCTATGCAGGTACGTTAATTTAAATTAACCTAAAGTTAACTTAACTTCTAATTACAAACCACGTTGTTCTAAAATGGCTACTGCTGGTAATTCTTTGCCTTCTACAAACTCAAGGAATGCACCACCTCCTGTGGAAATGTAAGACACTTTTTGAGCAATTTCATACTTGTCTACAGCAGCTAATGTATCACCACCACCTGCAATAGAAAATGCTGGCGATGCGGCAATAGCTAAAGACAATGCTTGAGTACCCCCACCAAACTGATCAAATTCAAACACACCTAAAGGACCATTCCATATAATTGTACCGGCATCTTTAAGAATGCTAGCTAAATGACGTGCCGTATCTGGGCCTACGTCCATGATCATATCATCTGCAGCCACATCTTTAGCACTTTGGGTAGTAGCTACGGCATTTTCACTAAACTCTTTGGCTGTCACAACATCCGTTGGCAAAGGAATAGATGTTTTTTCCATGAGGGCCTTTGCGTTAGCCACTAAACCAGGCTCATACAAAGACTTGCCCACTCCAAAGCCTGCTGCTGCCAAGAAAGTATTAGCTATACCGCCACCCACAATCAGCTGATCTACCTTGTCTGATAGAGTTTCCAGAACAGTGAGCTTAGTTGACACTTTGGAGCCACCAACAATGGCCACCAACGGCCTTGGGGGATTATCTAAAGCCTTGCCTAATGCATCCAGCTCAGCCACTAATAAAGGCCCCGCACAGGCTATTTTTACAAACTTGGCAATACCATGTGTACTCGCCTGAGCTCGGTGCGCAGTGCCAAATGCATCGTTGACATAAATATCACATAGGGCTGCCATTTTTTTAGATAAAATATCATCATTGGCTTTTTCACCTACGTTAAATCGGCAATTTTCCAAAATCACTAATTCACCTTCTCCAATGTCGACATGCTCTAGCCAATCTTTTTGGAGGCGCACACTGCACTGTAGTTTTTGCGCCAAATAATCGACTACTGGCGCCAAAGAAAACTGTTCATCATAAACACCTTCTTGGGGACGACCTAGGTGAGACGTCACCATCAGTTTGGCCCCTAACTGCAATGCCATTTTAATAGTAGGCAAAGCTGCTCTCAATCTAGCATCACTAGAGATAACGCCGTTTTTAATTGGTACATTAAGGTCTTCGCGAATCAACACTCGCTGGCCACGTAAATCTAATTCGGTCATCTTAATGATGGTCATGGTGCTTCCTTAGGTGTGAGTGGTTCTGTATCTAGCATGGATAAAGCAACATCAATCATACGATTAGCATAGCCCCATTCATTATCATACCAAGCTAAAATTTTAATTAATTTCCCCATTTTCATGGTTTGAGTAGCGTCAAAAGTAGCAGATTTTGAACAATGATTAAAATCGATCGATACTAAGGGTTGTTGATTGTAGCCCAACACGTCATAGCGATCTTTAGCCACTGCATCTGCAATAATTTGATTCACTTGAGCAACGGTCACGTCACGGCTGGGACGAAAAACCAAATCCACTACAGAGACGTTGATCGTGGGGACTCGCATAGAGATGCCGGTAATTTTATCTGCTAGCTCTGGTAATACCCAACCTAACGCTTCAGTGGCATGGGTAGACGTGGGAATCATTGATTGAGTTGCTGAGCGGCCGCGTCTCAAATCGGTTTTATCAATCACAGTATCGGTGAGTACCTGACCATTAGTATAGGCATGGATGGTGGTCATTAGACCATCTTCAATACCAATAGCATCGTACAAAGGTTTAAGTACCGGGGCCATGCAGTTGGTAGTGCATGACGCATTGGAAATAATGTTATGCCAAGGTTTAATAAGATCATGGTTAATGCCATACACCACCGTAAGATCTACATCAGTACCTGCAGCTGCGCCAATTAATACTTTTTTTGCACCACAATTGATGTGTTGCTGAGCAAGCTTTCGCTCGCTCATTTTGCCAGAACATTCCATTACTAAGTCAATGCCTAACTCGCTCCAAGGTAATGCACAAGCATCACCAACTTGCAGCAAATCAATATCAGTGGCACTGCATTTGGAAGTAACTCGCATACCTGTATTTGTAGGCTCTACTGTAGCTGGAAACGCACCATGTACGGAGTCATAGCGAGTTTCATATACCACAGATTCAGCGATACCTAAGTCATTAATCGCAACCACTTGCAACTGATGTTGCAGGTCACGTTCTACTATAGCTCGAAGAACTGCACGCCCAATGCGACCATAACCATTGATCGCAATGCGTTTAGGGTTAGTCATTATCGTCAGCCAACTACAATAACTCAATGACTGTCGTTGTAATGTTCTGTGCCGTAAAGCCATACATTTCGAACAACTCACTGGCCGGAGCAGACGCACCAAAATCTGTCATCCCAATGACCTTGCCACCTAAGCCCACATACTTGTACCAGTAGTCTGCATGTGCAGCTTCCACAGCAACTCGGGCAGTGACAGATGCAGGCAGTACATATGCCTGATAAGTTGCGTCTTGACGTTCAAATAGTTCAGTACATGGCATAGATACCAAACGTACTTTGTGACCAGCAGCTGCAAGAGCATCTGTAGCTTGTTGAGCAATGCCTACTTCTGAACCCGTGGCAATAATAATAGCTTCTGGAGTACCATCACAATCTTGTAAAATGTATCCACCACGAGCGACATTGGCCAACACAACCTCATCACGATGCTGGTGAGGCAAATTTTGGCGCGAAAAGATTAAAGCTGAGGGCCCGTCTGTACGCTGTATAGATGTTTTCCATGCTACTGCAGATTCTACTGTGTCACATGGGCGCCATGTATCTAAATGAGGTGTTAAACGTAAGTTAGCAATTTGTTCAACTGGCTGATGTGTTGGGCCATCTTCACCCAAACCTATCGAGTCGTGAGTATACACAAACAACACACGTTGACGCATCAATGCCGCCATACGCACTGCATTACGGGCGTATTCCATAAACACTAGGAAGGTGGCTCCGTAAGGGATAAATCCACCATGTAAAGCCATACCATTCATCATGGCAGACATAGCAAATTCACGCACACCGTAATACACATAGTTGCCACTAGCGTCTTCTTTAGTGATGCCTTTAGAGCCAGACCATTTAGTTAAGTTAGACCCTGCAAGGTCTGCTGAACCGCCTAACAATTCTGGTAACAACGGGCCAAATGCATTGATCGTATTTTGTGATGCTTTACGGCTAGCAATATTAGAGCCTTGGTCTTGCAGCTGGTGAATATAGGCTTGTGCTTGAGTGTCAAAATCTGCTGGTAAATCACCTGCTACACGACGTAACAATTCAGTGGCTAATTCTGGATGGGCTTGATGATATTCAGTAAATGCAGCGTTCCAAATTTGTTCTGCGTCATCACCTGTATCACGGGCATTCCATTGCTCGTAAATATCAGCAGGTATATCAAACGACCCATGACTCCAACCCAACGCCTTTCGGGTTAAGGCAATCTCATCTGCACCTAACGGCGCACCATGACAGTCTTCTTTGCCTTCTTTGTTGGGCGAACCAAAACCAATAATCGTTTTACAACATATGAGTGTAGGTTGATCCGTATTAGCCTTGGCTTCTTCAATAGCAGCAAACAATGCATCTGCATCATGGCCATCAATAGCAGGCAACACTTGCCAACCATAGGCTTCAAAACGTTTAGGTGTATCGTCAGTAAACCAACCCTCTACTTCGCCATCAATAGAGATACCGTTGTCATCATAAAACGCAATCAACTTACCTAGGCCTAAGGTGCCCGCTAAAGAACAGGCTTCATGGGAAACACCTTCCATCAAACATCCATCACCTAAGAAAGTGTAGGTGTGATGGTCAATAATCTCATGGCCTGAACGGTTAAACTGAGCAGCTAGGGTTTTTTCGGCCAAAGCCATACCTATCGCATTAGTAATACCCTGGCCCAAAGGCCCTGTGGTAGTTTCAATACCTGGTGCATAGCCATATTCAGGGTGACCTGCCGTTTTGGAATGAAGCTGACGAAAGTTTTTCACATCATCAATAGACAAGTCATAGCCACTAAGATGCAGCAATGAATAAAGCAACATAGATCCATGGCCATTAGATAATACAAAACGATCGCGGTTTAACCACTCTGGGTTAGCTGGATTATGATTTATAAAATCATTCCATAAAACTTCAGCGATATCAGCCATTCCCATAGGGGCTCCTGGATGACCAGAATTAGCTTGTTGTACGGCGTCCATACTAAGAGCTCGAATGGCATTAGCTAAATCGCGACGTGTAGGCATGAAAGGTTCCTTCAAAGGGTTAAATACACTAAATTATGGCGTGTATTTTCCCTTACTAAGGCCTCATACACAATCAAGATATGGCATTCTTAAAGGATTAACTCTCATTTAGCGTAATTAGTACTTGCTAAGGTTCAATCTGAGTGTTTTTTTAGGCAGAATCAGGTTTTAGATTAATAAAATAGTTAATCTGGTTTTTAAATAGCCGCCCATAATCAAAAATGACTTATGGTTTAGAAGCCTATGCGTTATTGACAGTCAATAAACACAACTATAGTTATAACTCTTCTCGAGCCTTTATAGCCTTGCGGTATTGGCGCTCATTGTTAAACCAAGTGTTTATCCCAATCACCATGCCAGCGAACAGCCAAATACCCAAGCTTTGGGCTATGCTAGAAGCTACGTACCCACCTTCAAGGGGCTTATTAATAATGAAAGCGGAAAAGATAAACATCGGAATACCGTATAAAAGAACGCCATTAAAAAATATGTATCTATTTCTACCCTTTGCTCTTGATACAGCCCAGGCTGAAAACCCTTTGTCTTTCACGTATAACTCCTTATTGATAATCGCAACCCGTTAATTATAACATCCTACTATGAATTGATGTGAATTTCTAAATCACACAACGGGTTAAATGTTTGGCTGTACCCTCTTAAAGAGCCGCGTCAGCCAATGCACTTTTACACAATATTGACTGCAATTAGCTATGCAATCTATCTAGCCATAGCCTATAATACGTTCGGTTTTGCCATGTCATGTTTGAGCATTAAGCAAAGCCATAGGCACTCGCCAGAACAATGTTCTAGGCTGGTAATTAAGTCACTGCTAACGATGTCTGTAAAGCGTCGATTAGTATTCAATTACGAGGCATGGTTATGAACCAATACACTCTATTTACCTCCGAATCAGTGTCCGAAGGACACCCTGATAAAATCGCCGACCAAATTTCCGATGCCATCCTAGATGCCATGCTGGAGAAAGACCCCGAATCCCGTGTTGCAGTTGAAACCCTTATTAAAACTGGTTTGGTTTTAGTGGCAGGTGAAGTGCGAACTAAATCTTGGGTAGATATAGAAGATTTGGTGCGCGAAGTGATCACAGACATCGGCTACACGTCCTCTGAAATGGGCTTTGACGGCGCCTCTTGTGCTATTTTAAACGCAATTGGTAAGCAGTCTTCAGATATAGCAATGGGTGTGGATCAAAATACTGACGACAACAAAGAACAAGGCGCTGGCGA
>DKMQ01000041.1:24258-40172 GCA_002470565.1 Oceanospirillaceae bacterium UBA7410
AATACCCGCACACTGGCTTACAGAAGACACTAAATATCACATTAATCCAACAGGTAATTTTGTGATTGGCGGCCCTGTAGGTGATTGTGGCTTAACTGGGCGTAAAATTATTGTAGATACATATGGTGGCATGGCTCGCCATGGTGGTGGCGCATTCTCTGGTAAAGACCCCTCAAAAGTTGACCGCAGTGCGGCATATGCTGGCCGCTATGTGGCTAAAAATATCGTCGCAGCTGGATTAGCCGATCGTTGTGAAATTCAAATTTCATACGCTATTGGTGTATCGCAGCCTACTTCTATTAGTCTCAATACGTTTGGTAGCGGTAAGATCAGCGACATGGCTATTGAAGCCCTAGTGCGTGAACACTTTAACCTTAATGCGGGAGGCTTGGTGGATATGTTAAATCTAAAGCGCCCTATTTATCGTGACACTGCTGCCTATGGCCACTTTGGTCGTGAAAATCCAAATTTTACTTGGGAATACACAGACAAAGCTGAAATTTTACGTAAAGCTGCCGGTTTATAAACATTGCGTATTCCTCGCCTATATTCACCGCAACTGCTGCCATTAGAGCAAATAATCACTCTTGAAGCCGCTGCTAGTCATTATATAGGCAAGGTTCTCCGCATGCAGGAGAAGCAAGAAGTAATCATTTTTAATGGCCTTGCAGAGCAAGTAAGTGCTCACATTACAAGTATAAGCAAAAAGTATGTTTGCGTGTTTGTGAACTCTTACTTACCTGGCCCACCCGCCTCTTCATTGCACACTCATCTAGGCCAGGTGATGTCTCGCGGCGAACGCATGGACTACGCTATTCAAAAAGCGACAGAGCTTGGGGTGAATGAAATTACACCTCTTTTTAGTAATCGCTGTGAAGTAAAGTTAGATGCTGCACGCCAAGCTAAACGTCTTACACATTGGCAACAAATTGCCATTAGCGCCTGCGAGCAAAGTGGTCGCATAGACATTCCCCATATTTACCCTCCCACATTATTAAATGATTGGCTTGAACATACCCAAGCCCAAAGCAAGCTAGTATTGCACCCACACCAAACCCAACCCTTAGCATCACAAGACACGCCAGCAAGCTGTGCCTTGCTCATTGGCCCAGAGGGCGGCCTCACTGATCAAGAAGTTGAGCAAGCACAAGCACAAGGCTATACTGGGTTAAATTTGGGCCCACGCATACTGCGCACAGAAACAGCACCCCTAGCAGCTTTAACATTACTGCAATATGTTTGGGGCGATCTTTAATTCTTATTAATTGAGACATAAAACCCATGACCATACGCCTTGGCATTGTGATGGACCCGATCCACAACATTAACTACAAAAAAGACAGCTCACTAGCTATGTTGTGGGCAGCACAAGATTTGGGTTGGGAGTTATTTTATATGGAACCCCAACACCTATATGCACAGCAAGGTGTTGCTATGGGGCTTATGTGTGAGCTAAAAGTCATGCGCGACCCAGCCCACTTTTATTCTCTAGGCATACAACAACCCCAGGCTCTGGGAGATCTTGACGTCATATTAATGCGCAAAGACCCTCCATTTGACACCGACTTTTTACACACCACTTATCTACTTAGCCAGGCAGAAGAAGCAGGGGCGTTGATTATCAACAAACCTCAAAGCTTGCGTGACTGCAACGAAAAACTATTTGCCACACAATTTCCTGAATGTTGTCCAGAGGTTCTGGTTGCTAGTGATGCTGGTGTACTCAAAGCCTTCCATACACTCCATGAAGATGTCATCTTTAAACCTCTTGACGGCATGGGCGGCGCGTCTATTTTCCGCGCACGCAAAGACGAACCTAATCTTAATGTTATTATTGAAACTCTTACTGAGTTTGGCCAACAACAAATTATGGCACAACGTTATTTGCCAGAAATTAAAGATGGAGACAAACGCATTTTAATGATTAATGGGTATCCGGTAGATCATGTTTTAGCCCGCATCCCATCTTCTGGTGAAACCCGAGGAAACTTAGCTGCTGGTGGCTCTGGTGTAGCAAGGCCACTAACTGATCGTGACCGCTGGATCTGTGAACAAATTGGCCCTGTACTTAGAGCTAAAGAAATACACTTTGCAGGCCTTGATGTCATTGGTGACAGCCTCACAGAAATTAACGTCACCAGCCCTACCTGCATCCGTGAAATTGACGACCAAACAGGTTCTAATATTGCTAGCGTGCTAATGCAGCATATAAGTCAATTATTATCCACAAGGAGTGTTTAGTGACTACAAAACCAAGCGATAACAATTTACATAATTTTATGCTCATTTCAATGCCACAAATGGAAGATGAAAATTTTGTTCGTAGCTTGGTTTATATCTGCGAGCATAATGAAAAGGGCGCTATGGGGTTAGTAATAAACAGGGCCAATAACATCGAATTTATTGATATATTGCCCCAGCTTAACATCTCAGATCTCAATGTCACTGACGCAGAGCAAATCATATTTGCTGGCGGGCCAGTGCAGCCAGAACATGGCTTTGTATTACACACCCCTTTAAGTAACAAAGAGTGGACCTCCAGCATTCGTGTATCTGAAGACTTATGCCTCACCACCTCTTCCGATGTCATTGATGACATTGCCCACTCTGCTGGGCCAGAGCATAGCTTGATAGCATTAGGATACGCTGGCTGGGGGCCTGGGCAATTAGAGCAAGAGTTGGCTGACAACGCTTGGTTATGCTGCCCGTTTGACGCTGACATAATGTTTAATATGGCGCCAGAAGATCGTTTCCAAGCTGCAACCGACTCTCTTGGCATCGACATTAACCTAATTTCTACCAAAATCGGCCATGGATAAGCCTATCAATTTGCTAAGCTTTGACTTTGGCACCAAACGTATCGGGGCAGCTTTTGCAAGCAACCCAAACACTCAGCCCATTGTAATGGCACCGATAAGTGCCAAAGACGGCATTCCTAATTGGCAAATGTTAGATGCCTTAGTCAACGAATGGCATGCACAAGCATTTGTAGTAGGAATTCCGTATAATATGGACGGTTCTATTAGCGAGATGGCAATCAGAGCGCGGAAATTTGCAAACCGAATTAGTGCACGCTTTGACTGCCCTTGTTATTTGGTTGATGAAAGGCTTTCCACCCAAGCCGCAAAACAAGAGCACCTTCAAAGCGGTGGTGGCACAGATTGGAAAAAACATGGAGTGGACGGCATTGCCGCTGCGCTAATACTCCAAAGCTGGTTTAGTGAAACTGAACACCGTTTATCAACCGTGCCTTTTTAAATAGCCACTAGGATAAGCCTGTATAAACTGACAAAGAGGAATCGCAATGGGAGCTTCAAGCACCCCAAAATACCCAGAATTGGCAGATACTCCCGCCCTTGTTAGCAATTTATTAGATCAAGTAGATAATTTACTTACTACTCAAAACATAGAACAGCCTCTTGTTGTAGGCATTCACACCGGTGGTGTATGGCTAGCTAAGGTGCTTGCAAATCACCTTCAAACTCCTTTTGGAGAACTAGACATCGCCTTTTATAGAGACGACTTTTCTAAGAATGGACTTCACCCTCAAGTTTGCCCTTCATCCTTACCCTTTAACATTAACGATCGGCATATATTGCTAGTAGATGATGTCTTAATGAGTGGCCGCACAGTGCGTGCAGCCATGAATGAATTGTTTGATTTTGGAAGGCCTGCTAGCATAAAATTGATCACCTTATGCTGCGTTAACCAAAGGGAACTCCCCATCCAAGCCGATGCGTGCGCGCTTACATTAGACTTGGCCCCAGGGCAGTATTTGCAACTTGAAGGGCCTGAAACTCTTCAACTATCTATCATAGAGCATGCTAACCATGAGTGATTCATCTAATTTACAACTCACCGAGCACGGCGAATTACGCCATTTCTTAACCCCAGAAGGGTTAGACCGCCTTATGTTAGAGCGCATTCTAGATACTGCTGATTCCTTTGTGGTAGTAGGCAATCAAGAGATAAAAAAAGTGCCTCTTCTGCGTGGCAGGACAGTAGTAAATTTATTTTTTGAAAATTCCACTCGCACAAGAAGCACCTTTGAGCTTGCTGCCAAACGTTTATCTGCTGACGTATTAACCTTAGATATTAAGACCTCCGCCACTAGCAAGGGCGAAAGCTTACTAGATACCTTACAAAATTTACGTGCTATGCACAGCGATATGTTTGTGGTGCGCCATAGTGATTCTGGTGCGGCACATTTTATTGCCGAACAAGTCACTCCAAATGTCGCCATTATCAATGCTGGAGATGGCCGTCACGCTCACCCCACCCAAGCCATGCTAGACATGCTAACCATTCGCCGCCATAAAGGTCGCTTTGAACCACTTTCAGTGGCCATAGTGGGCGACATCTCTCACTCCAGAGTAGCTCGAGATCAAATCCATGCGCTAAAAACATTAGGCTGTAAAGATATACGCCTAGTGGGGCCTAACACCCTTATGCCTCAAGGCATTGAAAACATGGGAGTTACCACCCACAGCAACATGGACAGCGGCATATCTGGCGCTGATGTAATCATCATGCTGCGGTTACAGACAGAGCGTATGGCGAGCGCATTCTTGCCCTCTGCTGGTGAGTATTTTCGCTTATACGGACTGACTACAGCGCGTTTGTCGCAGGCCAAGCCTGATGCCATAGTGATGCATCCAGGGCCGATCAATCGTGGCATTGAAATTGAATCGGCGGTGGCTGATGGCCCACAGTCTATGATTCTAAATCAAGTAGGATATGGTATCGCATTGCGCATGGCGGTTATGTCCATGGCTATGAGTGGCCAAATGCAACAGCGTCAATCCCAAGCTAGCCAATCTTCTAGCTTAATTGGGGAGAAAAAAATATGAGAGTTATTATTCGTGGCGCACGCCTTTTAGACCCTAATCAAGCGCTTGACTGTGTAGCAGATGTCCTCGTGAGGAACGGGGTCATCGAAATAATTGGCAATCTTACTGACACACCGTTCGATGGTCATGTCGATACACAGGTTAATGCTAAGGGCATGATTTTAAGCCCTAGCTTTGTAGATCTAAACACATGTTTAAGAGATTTAAATCAAATACAAAAAGGCACTATAGCCAGTGAAACCCTTGCAGCTGCCAGTGCTGGCTTCACTCACTTATGCCCCAGCCCAGATACACAGCCATGCAGTGACTCAGGCTCGGTGATTAGCCTGATCAAAAGCAAAGCTGAGGCTGCAGGATTTTGTGATCTACTCCCAGTAGCAGCGCTAACAAAAGACTTAAAAGGTGCTGCGCTAAGTAATATGGAGTCTCTGTCTCGTGCTGGCTGTATTGGCTTTAGCAACGCAGGCTTTGATATATCAGATAACAACGTGCTGCTGCGTTGTTATGAGTATGCTGCCACCTTTGGCTTAAAAGTATTGGTGCAAGCTCAAGATGAAAAACTAGGTAGTGGGCATATGCATGCTGGCCCAACGGCAACACGGATGGGTTTAGACGGCATACCTATAATAGCTGAAACCCTGTCTATCAGCCGCCATTTACAACTAATGCAGCATACGGGTGTAGAAGGTCATTTTAACCAACTTACTAGCGCCCAAGGTGTAGCACTTATTCGCCAGGCAAAAGCACAGGGCATAAAAGTAACTGCAGATGTAGGCATTGCTCATCTTTGCTTCACTGACTCGGCTATCAAGGGCTACCGCAGCCAATACCATGTGCAACCGCCTTTGCGCGAAGAGTTAGACCGTGAAGCGTTGGTTGCTGGTATTAAAGATGGCACCATAGATGCTATTTGCTCTGCTCACCAACCCCATGAGTCTGCAGCTAAATGCGCGCCTTTTGCCGCTACTGAGTCAGGTATGGCTGTATATGATATGTTAGTACCTCTTATTCAAACCTTAGTAGACGCAGGAGAGCTTACTTGGATGCATGCCATTGTAGCCTTAAGTTCCAACAGCGCTAGTATTGCCAAAAATGAAATCACAGGCTTGACTGTCGGCAAGCGTGCCAATCTTACCTTGATCGACCCAAACCATTCGTGGACGCTTGATGAAGCTAGCCAGCTAAGCCATGGAACTAATCAAGCACTAGCCAACCAAACCCTCAAAGCACGAGTAAAACTTACACTAAAACAAGGTCAAATTAGCTACGCTTTATGATTTTTTCAAATCTCCCTTGTTGTGTATATACTTTATCTATTAGTAAATGGTAAATTTGATATATCTAAATTAAATTATCAAGATATTACTGTCATAGGTGAATGCTGCAAATGAAACGTATAGACCTCACTACAATGACGGAGCTCACTACTCGTCAAGCTGCAACATTACTTAACGTATCAGTGCGCTCAGTGCAGCTTTGGGTAGAACGTGGTGCACTACAAGCTTGGAAAACAGCTGGAGGGCATCGCCGCATTAGCGTCGAGTCAGTGCAGCAGTTACTTGATGAAAAACGCGAGAAGCAAACACCTTTACACAATACACAAAGGAAAAATTCGAAAGTTGTGCTTATTGTAGACGAGGATCAAGATACCTTGTTGTTGTACCAAATGTTGATCAATAGTTGGTTCCCTAGCTTGCAAATAAAAACTGCAACAAATGGTATTGATGCTCTTGTGAAGATTGGCGAGTTTAAGCCCACTGTACTGATTACCGATTTACACATGCCGCAACTTGAAGGTTACGCGATTATTGAGCGATTAGAAAATGACCCTCAATATGATCACCTCACACCAATTGTTGTAACCGCACTGGGCGAAGCAGAAGTGACGACAAATCATTTACCCAAAAATGTGCCTGTACTACATAAGCCTATACCTGTCGATCAGCTAAAAGAATTAGTCATGCAGGCTATTAAAAAGTAAGTCACGCTACCAATCAGTGCCCTTAGCTAACTGGCCTAATGAAATAGGGCTTAAAGGGGGCCTTACGCTCAAGGGCTGTACTTTAGACATAGGCCTATTTTGAGCATTGGCGACCAAATAACCCATATTTAAACCACATTGGCGCCCTTGGCATGGCCCCATGCCAGCACGGGTAAAGCCTTTAAGCTGGTTTACACCAGCACACCCTGCGCTTGCAATAGACGTAATTGTTGCTGCACTGACTTGTTCACAACGACATACTATGGTGCATCCACTAGGCTTAGAAAGCCATTTTGCAGGTTGATACAGACGCTCTACCAAACCTTGAGCCCAGTTTAATTGTTTAACCCTAAGTTTGAGCCAAATAAGGCGCACTTTACTTTGTCTTGTTTGTATTTTTCCAGCATTATGGGCCCTAGTAAGGCCAGCTATACGCCCCTGTAGCTGAGCTACATAACCTCCACCAACGGCCCCAGCATCTCCTGCCACCTGTATTTTAGCAACAGAGGTCTGACCTGCTGCACCCACTTGTGTATGCCAACATTGCTTAACGTCACTCCATCGTTGGCTGCAGCCTAACAACTGCCCCATTTGCGTCTCAGATATGAGCCCTTGATGTAACATGATCACTTCGCAGGCTATGTTATGCACTGTGCCAGCAACTGTATAACGCACACCACAGGCGCTGTGCTCACCAGTAATTTGAAGATCAGATACTCCTGTAATGTAAGGCACCTTAATACGTTGTGCCAAGGTTAACCAAAGGCCTTTAATCAACTGCTTAGGCGTTGTTAAACCCGCCACTAACCATGGCAATGCCCTCCAATAATTAGCTTTAGGCGTCGTATCAAGTAAGGCCTTAATAGTGACGCCACCCGCTCGATATTGCTGTGCCAGCAATAATAATAGGGGCCCAGATCCCGCTAAGATAACCTCCTTAGGTAACAATCCAGAGGATTTCAAGAGAATTTGCCCAGCCCCAGCGGTCATCACTCCAGGTTTATGCCAGCCTGGTATAGCCATAGGTCTTTCCATAGCCCCATGGGCTAATAACAAATGGCTTGCCACATAAGTAGTGGATTCCCCATTTATCAAAGCACTCACAATAAAACCCTGTTCATGAGTTTCAATGTGCCACACTTGAGCTTGCGGTTTATAGTCACAATTAGCCGCCATAAATTCAGCTAATAAAGGCCTACCTGCTAGATAATCGTTCCCTAAAACAAAAGCTTGCTGTGGCTTAGTTTGGCCTAAGTTACGATAGATTTGACCACCTGCACTAGATGCTTGATCCAACACCAATACACTTAGCGCAGCTTTACTGGCCTCTATTGCGCCCGCCATACCTGCAGGCCCTGCACCAATGATTAAGTAGTCATATATTTTATTCATTGGGTCAACTCTTTAGTCACCGTATCAATACGCATATTAGGCATCACTTGTTGCAAACACGCTCTTTGCTGCTGTCCTTTGTTAATGGTAACTAAACACTCAAAGCACACGCCCATGTGACAAAAAGGTGCCCTAGCTTCGCCACTTACAGAGTGTTGCCTTACTTGTCGGTGTCCAAGATACAACAAAGCCCCTGCCACGCTAAGTTGCGCAGGGACTTGATGTTCAACATTATTAACAACCACAGTGCACTGAAGGGGATTCTCAATCAAACAGCTAAACAGTGAATCGGTCATTATTCATCGCCTCTATCAGCAGTTTATAGTCTTCATTTGGATCGTCCAACAACCAACTAGATAAAGGGCCTGCATGAGCTGCTGCTAAAGTAACGCCACTATGGCAACATACGCCAAAAGCACCTTTATGATTTTGCGATCGTTGGTAAATGGGCGCTCCATCTGGAGACATCACTCGCAAAGCTCCCCAACTCCGAACCAACTGTAGTTGGGCTAATTCTGGCAGCACTGCTACAGCCTCTTGAGCGATAGTTTGCATCACATCAAGGCTAGAGCGATCGTCTAGACCAGAATGCTCATGTGAGCCACCAATCTGAATAGTGCCATCCCCAGTTTGCCTCATCTGCGGGGAAGCATATTTAAGCGTGCCTGGAGTGGCTCTTTGTGTAATGAGCATTTGTCCTTTGACTGGGTTCACAGGTAAGTGCATACCCAACTGTTTGCCTAGGCGTTCATTGTCCAATCCTGCACAAAGCACTATTTTTTTAGCCACAAACCCGTCAGCATCAAAACCTTGCGCCAACACTTCTATACGCTTAACCACACAACGAGGCTGATACTTCACTCCTAGCAGTTGGTTCGCTTTGTGTAAGGCCGCTAGAAGATATAAAGGGTTAACCTGACCATCTTGTGGGCTATATATCGCCCCAGCAACAGATTCACCCAGCCCAGGTTGCATGTCTAGTGCAGCGTTGCGATCTAATACTGTATATTGAAAATCACCTTGAGTATGGTGTGACATGGCGGCCATTTCTTCACTTAAGGCCTTAAGGTGTCGCTGATTAAGTGCAAACTCCAAACCCCCACGTCTTTCATAGGCAATATCTATGTGGCTTGTCTGGCTTAGTTGATTAGCAAAATTAGGCCACAAATCTGCTCCTTTAAGGCTCCATTTAGCATACGCAGGGAAATCAAAGCCTTTGCCTTGCACCCAAATGAGACCGAAATTACCTACAGATGCACGGTGATCAGTATCCTCGCCATCAAGTACCAAAATACGTAAATGGGGCTTTTTTTGTATCAACCCATACGCAATTGATGCACCAACCAAACCACCTCCAACGATGATCCAGTCATAATGATCTAGTTGCTGATCAACGAGGTTCACTAACAACTCGTTCTTGCAGGTGCCCACTCAAGCGCTTCTCCCACATCCGAAATAAATAAACCAGTGCATACGTCATGACTAAATACATAGCGGCTGCTGTGAGGTAAAACTCGTACACTGCAAAAGTCTTAGAGATAAGTTGGCGAGAGATACCTGTTAAATCCAAAATGGTAATAGTGGACACAAGGGATGTGGCTTGTAATAAAAAAATGACTTCATTACCGTAGGCCGGCAAACCGATACGAAATGCCTTTGGCATAGTAATACGACGAAACAGTAATAACCCAGACATGCCACACGCGCGGCCTGCTTCAATATCATTGCGAGGCACTGCACTAATTGCCCCACGAAAAATTTCTGCAGAATATGCTGTGGTATTTAACACTAGAGCTAAAATTCCACAGAACCATGGGTCACGAAAAAACCCCCATAATCCCAAGTCAGTGAGCTCATGCCTAAATTGACCACTACCATAATAAATCAAAAATATTTGCACTAACAAAGGAGTCCCTCGAAAGTACAATACAAATAGGTAGGCTGGGGATGAAAAGAAAGGATTATTAGATAACCGAGCAAGAGACACTGGGACAGCAAAGGCCAAACCAATCAACAAACTCACTACAGTGATCCACAAAGTAACCCACGCACCTTCCAACAACATTGGTAAATACTGCCATACAATAGAGAAATCCATTAGCGCATCACTCCTTTGTTTGCCCAAATTTCAGCTCGTTTTTGCACCATCATTGACACTAAAGTAATACCTAAATATATAAACGACGCTAATAAGTAAAAGGTGAAAGGTTCGTGGGTCGCATTGGACGCAATCTTAGTTTTACGCATAAGTTCGTCCAACTGAATAATGGAAATTAGCGACGTCGCTTTAATCAACACCATCCAAACGTTACCTAAGCCAGGTAACGCAAAACGCAAGGCTTGGGGTAATATAATACGCTGAAAAACCTTTAAACTAGACATGCCAATGGCTCTAGCGGCTTCCGCTTGGCCTTTAGGAATGGCTTGAAAAGCTCCACGCAAAACTTCTGTAGAAAAGGCACCATAGATAAACCCGATGGTTATCGTGCCTGCAATGAATGGATTAATATCAACACGTATGTCATAACCCATGCTGGTAGCAATGGATTGAATCAGTGTTGGTGTACCAAAGTACACCAACAATAAAAGAATAAGTTCAGGCACACCACGAATAACAGTGGTGTAAGTATTGGCGGCGAAATTGGCCCACCGATTTTGGGCTAGTTTGCCCCAGCTGCCCAATAAACCTAATAAAACAGCAACCACCATTGCGCAAAGACCTACTGCGATAGTCAATTGTAAACCGTCAAATAAAAGCCAGCCATAGCCATGCAAATCTAACATAAAACTCATTGCCTGATAGTTAAAAAAAGGGCGGCCTAAGCTAACCTAAGCCGCCCTTTGCAATGGCAAAATTAGCCACCATAAACGCTAAAACCAAACCACTTATTACTAATAGCATCATAAGTGCCATCAGCAATGATTTGCTCAATCGCTTTATTCATACGGTCACGTAATTGAGTGTCTTCTTTACGTACACCAATACCTGCACCAGCTCCAAAATACTTAGAGTCTGCGATGTCTGGGCCGAAAAATTCACCCTCCATGTTTGCACCCTTCATCATTTCATCACCAACAATCACGTCTACAAACAACATGTCTACACGGCCAGCTGCAAAATCTAAGTTAGCTTCTTCTTGAGCACCGTAGGTACGGATCTCTAGAATATCGCCAAATTCACCGCGCAAGTAGTTTTCTTGCACTGTAGAGCTTTGTACACCAACAATCATACCTGAAGTGGCTTGCGTGCTTGAACCTGCAGCACGAATGAAACGGTTAGGTGTATTGTAATATTTGTTGGTAAAGTCGATTTTCTGCATACGCTCTTCAGTAATAGACATCGAGGCAAGGATAGTGTCAAACTTTTTAGCTAACAAAGCTGGGATAATACCATCCCAGTCAGAGGTCACCCACTCACAGTCTGCTTTCATAGCAACACAGATTGCATCGCCCACATCAATGTCAAAACCAATTAGGTTGTTTTCATTGTCGTAGTAATTGTATGGAGGATAAGCTCCTTCAGTACCCATTAAAATGGTATCAGAGGCAACAGCTCCCAAAGACATCGTTAGTGCACCTGCAGTTAGAGCTGCAGCAAATAATTTATTCATAAGAACCTCATGGTTGAGTTAGGATGGTTTTAATGAGCCAAAAAAAGGCTACTCGTTAATAGCTCGAAGCCAAAAACTGCCGGCATCGTTCTGATTTTGGGTTTTGGAATACCTCTTCTGGCGTGCCTTGCTCCTCAATCATTCCTTGATGGAGAAAAACAACTTTAGATGATACTTCCCGAGCAAAGGTCATTTCATGGGTCACAACAATCATGGTGCGACCTTCTGCAGCTAACTGACGCATCACTTTAAGCACCTCTGCTACTAGCTCAGGGTCAAGAGCAGATGTAGGCTCGTCAAATAGCATCACCTCTGGGTCCATAGCTAATGCACGGGCAATGGCCGCTCGCTGTTGCTGCCCACCAGACAAGTGGTCAGGGTATTGATGTGCTTTATCAGCAATACCCACTTTTTCTAGCAATAGCATTGCCTTTTCATTGGCTTCAGCTTTGGTTTGCCCTAATACATGTATTGGGGCCTCTGTCACATTTTGTAAAATAGTCATATGACTCCAAAGATTAAAACTTTGGAATACCATACCTAATTTAGTGCGAATTCGATCCACTTGCTTTTGGTCAGCGGGCATACGGTTGCCTTTACTGTTGGTCTTCATCTCAATCAACTCGCCATCTACCCTTACCTCACCACTGTTGGGGGTTTCTAACAAGTTAATACATCGCAAAAATGTACTCTTACCCGAGCCACTGGCACCGATAAGTGAGATTACATCACCTTTATTGGCGTCAAGAGACATACCTTTAATCACTTCGTTTTGATTAAAGCTTTTGTGTAAATCTGAAATGGATAGGGCTAAGGTCATCGTGGATCCGAAAGGAGCGAGGCATATTGCATCGTTAATTTAATAACTAATAATATTATCTAATATCGCCAACCTCAAGCTATTCGTCTCATATACATGAAAGCAAGTCGCATTGTGTGAAGTTTGAGTCCATTTACTAACACTTTTAGCCCTTAAAACACACTATGAGACGCCCGCTAGAATTGTTACCATGGTTCTATCGTTTACCAGTGGACTTTATTGTCTTGCTTATGCCTTTACCAACTAACCAACAAACCATTAGTGCTGCATTAATGCAAACTCAACAGCGCATTAAGGAAGCCTGCCAAGCTTCAACTAGAAGCGCTGATGAAGTCATGCTCTTAGCTGTCAGTAAAACTAAACCTTTAAGTGATGTAATGGCAGCCTATGATTATGGCCAACGCCATTTTGGAGAAAACTATCTTCAAGATGCCTTGGAAAAAATTGAATACTGCACTCATCAAGATATAGCATGGCACTTTATTGGGGCAATCCAAAGTAAAAAGGCCAAGACTATAGCAAGCAAATTTGATTGGGTTCACACTTTAGACAGGCAAAAGGTTGCCCTACTGCTAAGTCAACATAGACCTACTCATCTACCTCCATTAAAAGTACTTATACAAGTTAATATCAGTAACGAAGATAACAAAAGCGGTGTAGCGCTAGATCAATTAGAAGAACTAGTGGAACAAGTAGCAAAACTGCCTAACTTATTGTTATGCGGTTTAATGTGTATACCTGCTGTAGGCCAACCTGAGCAAATTCAGCGTGAAGCTTTTACTAAGATGACTGCAGCACGAGACTACCTTGAGCATACCTACCCACTAATACAGCAACTATCTATGGGCATGTCCGGCGACCTAACTAACGCCATTGCTTGCGGCTCAACAATTGTGCGCATTGGCACAGACATTTTTGGCGCGCGCAGTACTTTTACACCAAAGCCTTAGTTAAAAAATTAATATCTAAATCACCAGGAATATATCATGCTCCACACTCCTCACATTGCATTTATTGGCGCTGGCAACATGGCCCAAGCCATTCTTAAAGGTATGCTTGCTGCAGGTTACCCGCAAGAAAAAATCTCTGCCAGCGGCCGTACGCAATCTAAAGTGGACATATTGGCAGCCCAAACAGGCATTCACACCAGCACAGACAACTTAGCCGTGTGTCAACAAGCAGATGTCATTGTATTGGGCGTAAAGCCAGCCATGATGGGTGACTTAGTGAAAAGCATTGCACCAGCAGTAGACCCCACCAAACAACTTATCGTATCTATAGCTGCGGGTGTTTTAGCTGACAGTATCGAAACATGGCTTGGAAAAAAGATGCCTATTGTACGCTGCATGCCCAACACCCCTTCATTGGTAGGCCATGGAGCTGCAGGGTTATTTGCCACCGGTAATGTTTCAGCAGTGCAAAAAACCACAGCTACTACTATTATGCAATCAGTGGGTTTAGCCTTATGGGTGGAGTCCGAAGAACACATTGATGCGGTGACCGCTGTTTCTGGGAGTGGGCCTGCCTATTACTTTTTGATGATGGAAGCGATGATGACTGGAGCCCAAGAGCTTGGTTTAAGCGCCCAAGTGGCTCAACAACTAGTGCTTCAAACCGCCATAGGCGCTGCGCAAATGGCCCAACAAAGTGATCAAACCCCAGAACAGTTGAGAATTGCAGTAACCTCACCTAAAGGCACTACAGAGCAAGCCTTGAATACCTTTAATAAAGGCGGCTTTAGTGCGCTGTGTAGCCAAGCCATGACTGCTGCATACCACCGATCTAAAGAGTTGGCGCAATTATTCAAAGCGTAGCAGCCTTGAATAAAGCCCATCAAAAACTACTTGCGGCAATGCTAATAAAGGCGTTAAATCACATCTTTTATTACCCTTAATGGAGTAGCAATAAATGGTAGATTTTGCCTTTACTAGCGCTTGGCTAGACATTGCCTTAGATGGCTTAGTTAACTTATCGTTGGCTGCCATAATTTTCTTTATTGGCTGGTCGAGTGCCCGTTTAATAGCTGCTTTAGTTAAGCGAATTCTAATATCTCGCGGAATTAATGACCCATTACAGTATTTTATAATAACCATTACCCGTGTCGCCCTAACTTTTGTTGCACTTATGGTATCTCTAGATTTTTTGGGTTTTGATACTGCTGTATTGCTTACCGTGTTTGCTGCTGCAGGCTTAGCAATTGGTTTAGCTTTAAAAGACACACTTAGCAACGTTGCCTCTGGCGTCATGCTAATCCTCTTTAAACCTTTTACCATAGGCGACTATGTAGAAGCTGCTGGGGTGGGTGGTGTAGTAGAAAAGATTGGCATTTTTACGAGCCAAATGAAAACGGGCGACAATCGTGAAATCACAGTACCAAATAGTCAGATCTATGGTGGAGTGATCATTAATGCTTCAGCTAAGCAGACACGACGTATCGACCTTGTGATTGGGGTTGGATACAGTGATGATTTACAAAAAGTTGAACAGTTATTGCTGGAGTGCATCACCGATGACCAGCGCATTTTAACTACCCCCGAACCCACAGTCGCAGTGGCAGAACTGGCAGATAATAGCGTGAACTTTATCGTTCGCCCATGGGTCAATACTGCCGACTACTGGTTAGTACGGTGGCATCTTATTCGTCAAATAAAAGTCTCATTTGATGAAAATGGCATTTCAATCCCCTACCCTCAACAAGACATTCATATCCATCAGGTGACAAAGGATTAAAGCTTAATAAAGCACACTGCCTAGACTAAGCTAGGCAGTGTGCTGCAAAAGGCTTAGGCCAATTTTTTATACTTCACCCGTGTAGGTTGGTGATCTTTGCCTGTGCGAGCTCTAAAGTCTTGTGCGTACTCAGAGTAGTTACCTTCAAAGAAAGTAGCCTTAGAGTTACCTTCATAAGCAAGCGTATGAGTACAAACTCGGTCTAAGAACCAACGGTCGTGCGAGATAACAATCGCTGCCCCAGGGAAAGCCAGCAAAGCTTCTTCTAACGCTCTTAAGGTTTCTACGTCTAGGTCGTTGGTCGGTTCGTCTAGCAGCAATACGTTGCCACCCTGCTTAAGTAGCTTAGCTAGGTGTAAGCGGTTACGCTCACCACCTGATAAATCTTTAACAAATTTTTGTTGATCATTGCCTTTAAAATTAAAGCGGCCCGCATAGGCCCGTGAAGGCACTTGGTAGCTACCTACAGTAAAGATGTCCTGCCCATCTGACAACTGTTCCCACACAGTTTTAGAGCCATCTAACGCACG
>DKMQ01000070.1 GCA_002470565.1 Oceanospirillaceae bacterium UBA7410
AATTTAATTTATTTATTTTACTAATAGATAGATAAAAACTAAACTGCCACCAGTTTGTACTGCTAAGTGAATTTTTAGTAGCTACAGTGTTATTAATTGAGTTGTGTGTAAAGAATAGGTGAATACAATGAATCCAAAAAATATGCCTCGTACTATCGAAATCCCCAACGGTCAAAAAGTTGTGGCCACTTTTTCTAAGCAAGAGCTAAGTAACCGTCTTGCCAAGCTGCGTGCGCACATGGCAACAGCTAATGTAGATGCTGTAGTCTTTACCTCGTATCACAACATCAACTACTTTTCAGACTTTGTATATTGTCGCTTTGGTCGTGACTATGGTTTAGTTGTTACACAAGACAACTACACTACCGTTACTGCCAATATCGATGGCGGTCAGCCATTTCGTCGTAACCAGTTAGGTGACAACGTGGTTTATACCGACTGGCAAAAAGGTAACTTTTTTGTTGCCCTTAAAAACTTGATTAAACCAGGCAGCCGCATTGGCGTAGAGTATGACCATATGCCTTTGGCAACGATGGACATTGTAAAAGCTACTTTCCCAACCTCGCAGTTTACTGATATTGGTGTGCCAACCATGCAGATGCGCATGATCAAGTCTGCTGAAGAAGTTGCAGTGATCAAGCATGGCTCGCGCATTGGTGACATTGGTGGTGCAGCTATCCGTGATGCTATTGGGGTAGGTGTGCCAGAATACGAAGTGGCTTTGGCAGGCACCCAAGCGATGATCCGTGAAATTGCTAAAACCTTTCCAGATGGTGAGCTCATGGACACTTGGGTTTGGTTTCAGTCAGGTATGAACACCGATGGTGCCCACAATCCAGTAACCAGTCGTAAGATTGAAGCTGGCGATATTTTAAGCCTTAACTGCTTTCCAATGATTGCAGGTTATTACACGGCACTTGAGCGTACTTTGTTTTCTGAGCATGCCACTGATCGTCATTTGGAGTTATGGGAAATTAACTGCAAGGTACATCGTCGTGGCTTAGAGTTGGTTAAACCTGGTGTGAAATGTAGTGATGTAGCCCATGAGCTAAATGAAATTTTTGCTGAGCACGATGTATTGGAATACCGCACGTTTGGCTATGGGCATTCTTTTGGAACCCTTAGTCATTACTACGGGCGTGAAGCCGGTCTTGAATTCCGTGAAGACGTAGACACAGTGTTGGAGCCTGGCATGGTGGTTTCTATTGAACCTATGATCATGTTGCCAGAGGGTATGGCAGGCGCTGGTGGTTATCGTGAGCATGACATTTTAGTGGTAGGTGACGAAGGCGCAGAGAACATCACTAAGTTCCCATTTGGGCCAGAGCACAACATTATTAAAGGCTAATTAGCTTTTAGCTAGAATATAAAAAGCCAGCTTACTCGATTGATCAAGCTGGCTTTTTTATGCTTGGCATATCACATGATGAAGTGAGGGTTCAGGCTATATTTTTGCAACCAAAGCACGTGCCGCAGCACCGTGCTGTTGTAACAACGGCCCCACATCTAAACCTTCAATGACACCGTATTTTACGCGCCATTTACCCGCCACCATTACGTGCTGCGCTTTATGCGCGCCGCATAATAATAAGGCTGCTAATGGATCATGACTGCCGCTAAAGCGCATCTCATCTAGTTTAAAACAAGCAATATCTGCCTGTTTCCCCACTTCCAATGAACCAATGTCACTGCGGCCTAACATTTTAGCACTACCTTTTGTTGCCCAACGATAAGCGTCAAAGTGGCTTACTTGTGCACCATACTTTAAACGTTGTAAGTATAAAGCTTGGCGCACTTCTTGGATCATATTCGAGCCATCATTTGAGGCTGACCCATCTACTCCCAAGCCTACAGGGCATCCTGCTGCTTCTAATTCCTGCACAGGTGCCATGCCAGAGGCTAGCATCATATTTGAGGTAGGGCAGTGGCAGATACCAGTGCCGGCAGCGCCTAAACGTTTAATTTCATCATCGTTAAAGTGAATGCCATGGGCTAACCAGGTCTGTGGGCCCAACCAACCCACGCTATCAAGGTAATCCACCGTGCGTAACCCAAAGCGTTGTAGGCAAAAATTCTCTTCATCTATGGTTTCAGCTAAATGAGTGTGGAGCATTACATTGTGCTGAGCTGCAAGGGTTGCAGAATTGCGCATTAATTCAGGTGTCACTGAAAAAGGTGAGCAAGGAGCTAGAGCCACTTGCAACATACTGCCTTCTCTAGGGTCGTGATACCGTTTAATAACGCGCTCGCTGTCGGCTAAGATTGTGTCTTCTTGTTGCACTGTGCTTTGTGGTGGTAAGCCGCCATCATTCACTCCCAAACTCATGGAGCCACGGGTCATAGTCATACGAATACCAATGCTTGCTGCAGCTTCTGCTTGTATATCCATAGCTTGCGTTAGGGCTTCAGGAAACAAGTAGTGATGATCTGCAGCTGTGGTGCAACCAGATAACAGTAGCTCCGCTAAAGCCAAGCGCGTAGCTTGATATAGCATGTCAGGCTCTAATCCTGCCCATACTGGATAAAGGCTGGTAAGCCAGCCAAATAAAGGCTTGTTAAGTGCTTGGGGTAAGGCGCGTGTTAAGGTTTGGTAAAAATGGTGATGACCATTGATTAAACCAGGCAAAATGACTAACTCGCCACATTCCATCACCTCATCATAGCTAGATTTTGGCTGCTGTCCTTTGGCTACCAATTCTATTACTTTTTGTCCTTTTACTACCAACCCACCTTCGGCACTATCAGCTAAAATAGCAAGAGGATTTTTAAGCCAAACTGAATGGCTTGATGATGGGTTAGGTAATGGATGTAGTGATGATTCGTTAGGCATAGGAGGTTGATCTTCCAAATGATTGCGCAGTATTATTTGCGTTTCAAAATATAGTATCTTCAGTATAAATGCTAGAACTACGCTGAAGTTTATTGATTGTCTTATGTTTTAACGATGCAAAATCATATCAGCAGCTTTTTCTGCGATCATAATGGTTGGGGCATTGGTGTTGCCTGATGTAATTGTTGGCATGATGGAAGCATCTACAACACGCAGACCTTGTACACCTTTAACTTTCAAATCTATACCCACTACAGCTTGATCATCTGAGCCCATCCGGCAAGTGCCTACTGGGTGGAATATAGTAGTGCCTATATCACCAGCGACCTTAGCTAAATCTGCATCTGATTGGTAATTGGTACCTGGTTTTATTTCATTGGGGTTATATTTTTTCATCACCGGTTGTTGAGCGATATGGCGAGCTAATCTAATGGCATTGCTAGCCACCTGTTTGTCATACTCGGTGCTGAGATAATTTGGATTAATACAGGGGTGAGCCTTTGGGTCAGCAGAAATAATGTGGCTTGAGCCGCGGCTTTGTGGACGCAATGGAACGATGCTTGCGGTGAAAGCTGGAAAGGGGTGCAGTGGGTCACCAAACTTATCCAAAGACAAGGGTTGAACATGGAATTCTAAATCTGCAGTTTTGACGTCATCGCTTGATTTTGCAAAAATACCTAATTGGCTTGGAGCCATAGACATAGGCCCTTTGCGTGACAGTAAATATTCAAGTCCAATGCCTATTTTACCCAACGTTGTGCCGGCACGCTGGTTAAGTGTCAATATATTTTCAACTTTAAAGACCACCCGAAGCTGAAGGTGGTCCTGCAAATTTTCTCCAACTTCATTACTTTGATGGACTACTTCGATGCCCGCTTTAAGTAAATGTTTAGGATTACCAATGCCAGATAGTTCAAGAATTTGGGGCGATCCAATAGAGCCAGCACAAAGAATCACTTCGCCATTGGTATGATATGTCATCGGGCGGCCCTTCACTAAAGCTTCTACACCACAGGCTCGCTTTTCACTAAACATCACTCGTTGTACTTGTGCATGAGTAATTATTGTTAGGTTTTTTCTATGTTTGATGGGTCGTAAAAATCCCTTTGAAGTATTCCATCGCCAACCATTCTTTTGGTTTACCTTGAAATACGAAGAGCCCTCATTGTCACCTAAATTAAAGTCTGCAATTTTATCTATCCCAGCCTGCATTGCGGCATCACGGTATGCATCTAAAATATCCCAAGAAAGGCGTTGCTTGTCTACTCGCAATTCTCCACCAATACCGTGAAAATCACTGGCACCTGCATAGTAGTCTTCTGATTTTTTAAAGTAGGGCAACACGTCATCCCAACCCCAACCCAGATTTCCCATATCACGCCAACTGTCATAATCACTGGACTGGCCTCGCATGTAGATCATACCGTTAATGGATGAACATCCACCTAAAACTCTCCCCCTAGGGTAGTTTATTTCTCGGCTATTTAGGCCCTTTTGTTTGCTTGTTTTGAAGCCCCAGTCCGTGCGTGGGTTACCCATGCAGTATAAATATCCCACTGGAATATGTATCCAAATGTAATTATCATTACCACCGGCTTCTAATAACAAAACTTTGTTATGCGGGTTACTAGAAAGTCGATTTGCAAGCACACAGCCTGCGGATCCACCACCTACAATAATATAATCGAAGTTTGAGTTGTTTGTGACCATGACATTGCCTACCGTGCCTTTTGTTTGAGTTTATCAACAACTTGATGGTTTAGACAGGTGTTGAAAAAATAGCAGTCCATGGGTTCAAACGAGTAAAAAGTCGCTTGGAAAGTTTCAAATATAAAGGCACAATACGATTCTATTTAATCTATGTAGCTTAGAGTCTTTAATGCAGTTATTTGCTCATCGAGGTATCAGTGATCTAGCCCCAGAAAACACTATGGAGGCCTTTAAGTTGGCATTGCATCAGCAGTGTGATGGCATAGAGCTTGATGTAAGATTGATGTCTGGGACTGTGGTAGTGATGCACGATAGCACGGTAAATCGCACGACAAATGGTGAGGGCTTTGTCAATCAATTCACTCCCCTAACATGGCAGCGCCTTGATGCAGGTGATGGCCAGCCTCCGCCAAGTCTACGACAAGTGTTAGAGCTGGTCAGGGGAGTATGTGTAGTCAATATTGAACTTAAGTCTGGGGACTTAATTCATCAAGTGGCTAACGAAATAAAGCATGCTGTAGGCCAATTAAATTTTGAATGGGTACAGTTATGTGTGTCCGCATTTGACCACCGTTTATTGACAGAACTAAAGATGTTGTTACCCGCCCTTAATATTGCCCCCCTTATTGCCTCATGTCCTGTTTCATTGGCCTTTTTAGCTCATGATATGGGTGCTGATGCCTTGCATAGCTATACAGAAACTACTGATGCACAACTTGTTGATGACGCCCACTCTCGCGGTCTATTGGTGCGCGTTTACACTGTGAAAGACGCTGAAGAACTGCTTCGTTTAAAACATCTGGGCATTGATGCTGCATTTGTAAATGATGTCGCTTGGGCTAGGCAAGTGCTAAATCTAAGCGACTGATTTTTTATTACTCCACCAAATCACAAGTAACAATAACACTAAAAACGGTATGCTCATTAAGTTAATGCTTTTCCAATCACTCATGCTTAAAAGCCAACCAGCAGACAATGATGCAATAGCTTGTACGCCAAATACCATCAGCTCGTTAAACCCTTGCGCACGAAATTTTTCTGCTTCTTTATAGGTAGTAATTAGCAGTGATGTGCTACTTACAAATAAGAAATTCCAACCTAGACCTAATGAAACCAAACTAATCCAATAACCTGTGACGCTTTGATTGACTTGGCTAACACCAATGCATATGGCGATAGCCAATATACCTAGCAGCATAATTTTTCTGTGGCCATATTTTGTGATCCATTTACCAACGAATAAAGAGGGTAAAAACATGCCCACTATATGCCATTGAATGACAATACTTGTATCGTCCATGCTATGGCCATTCATAACGTGCATGCTCAGTGGTGTGGCTGTCATGAGAAACACCATAAGCGCATAAGACAAGGTAGCTGCTAACACAGCTAGTATAAAATTTGGTTGCTGTGCTAATTGCCTAATAGTTCTGCCTGTCGTGTAGTCTTTAGTTGTTGATTGAAGCGTTGGGGCCTGCATCCATAACAAAATGATAGCGGGTATTAATACTAATACGGCTAAGGCTAAGTATGAGCCCACAAACGCATGTTGTGGAATCCAATTATGGGCATAATTGACTATGTTAGGCCCTAAAAATGCCCCTGCAATACCTGATAGTAAAATGGCTGATATTGCCTGTGGAGCGATTTCTATTGCCACACTCTCTGCAGCTGCAAAACGATAGTGTTGTACGAAAGCATAGCTAAGCCCCAAGCTTAGACATGAGAAGCAATAGAGCCAAAAGTGGCTTTGCCATATAGCTGTGGCGCCTAGTAAAGCTGATGCTGCGGCAAGAACTGCTGCACCAATAAAGCCCACCTTGCGGCCTTTTTTACTCATAAACATAGCTGCAGGCCAGGTGCCCATTGCCGTGCCAATAACTGAAGCTGCTACAGGTAAGGTGGCCATAGTAATGGAAGGCGCTAAAAGAGCACCAATAATGCCACCCAAGAAAAAAGTGACAGAGGCTCCAGCAAACGAAAAAGCATGAGAAACGGATAGCAACCATACATTGCGACTAAGGTTTTTGTAGAGCATATAGATGAGTTATATTGATTTGCTAAGAGGCACATGGTAACTGATCTAATGCATTGTAACTAGGTGATATTTAACTTAAATTCAGGTTCGTTTACTTGCTAGGATTAACTAGTCGTGATAGTTTTAAACGAATGTTTAAAACACTCTATGCAAGCAAAATATTACCATGACCAGTTCTACCATTGATCGGATTTTAGATGCTGCTGAAGTTGAGTTTGCAACCCATGGCTTTGTGGAAACCTCTTTAAGAACGATTACCACTAAAGCTAAAGTCAACTTAGCCGCAGTGAATTACCATTTTGGTTCCAAAAAAGGTTTAATCCAAGCAGTTACAGATCGCTTTTTGGACCCTCTCACCCAAAACCTTAAAATCCAATTAAGTGATTATGAATCAAGTTTGCCTAATGGGCGCAGTGATGAGCAAGAATTACAACATTTGTTAGGCATTTTGGCACGCTCTTGTCAGCAAGTGGTGCAACAAAATCATCACAGCTTGGCTATATTGGCGCGGCTTATTAATACCGCGTATAGCCAATCTCAGGGGCATCTTCGTAAACACCTTACTCAACAATATGGTGCATCGTTTATGCACTTTATGAAACTACTTCGCCAACATATGCCGGCAATGACCAATGAGCAATTTTTTTGGAGATTTCACTATTTATTGGGAGTATTGGTCTTTTCAATTTCTAGCAGTGACGCTTTGTTAGCAATTTGTGAGCGAGAATATAAAACTATCCGAAATTTGGATCAAATGATGGCGGACATCATTCCCGTTATGGCTAGCGCAGCCCAAGCGCCAATTATAGGAGAGATTTAATGTACATGGTGGACCAATTGTTAGAAGTGGCGGGCATAGACTCATCAGAATCTATCTTGCTAGCTAAAATGTTTTTGTTGGTATTCGGGGTGTTGTTGTTCAATTTTTTGGTGCGTAAGTCATTTCAACGTTTGGCTGTGCAACTTCAAAAAACTCAAAATGAATGGGATGATGCTCTGCTTGATGCTGCCCAAAAGCCATTAGCTTGGGGTGTTTGGGTAATTGGTCTTGCTTGGGTTGTTGAGATTGTGAGCGACTCCTTTGATACAGATACATTAAGTTTTGTAGTTAATCTTCGCGATACATTGCTGATTATTTTGGTCTCGTGGTGTTTGGTAAGGTTGGTGAATGTGGTTGCCAACATGCTATCCAAGCCTGGTAAACACGGTGAAGCATGGGACAAAACAACAGTTGAGGCTATTGGCAAGCTGATTAAAGCGTCTATTTTTATTACTGCTATTTTATCTTTAATGCAGCACTTTGGGTTTTCTATTTCAGGCCTACTAGCCTTTGGTGGCGTGGGTGGTATTGCTATTGGTTTTGCGGCGAAAGGGCTTTTGTCTAATTTTTTTGGAGGTTTAATGATTTATTTAGATCGCCAGTTTTCTGTGGGCGATTGGATCCGTTCACCTGATCAAGAAATTGAAGGTACTGTAGAGTATATTGGTTGGCGTTTAACTCGTATCCGCACCTTTGATATGCGCCCCTTGTATGTGCCAAATGCAACCTTTACTAGTATTTCTGTGGAAAACCCTTCACGCATGTCTAACCGACGGTTCTATGAAACATTTGGCCTGCGCTATGATGATCAAGACAAAATTCAAGCAATTACTTTAGCAGTAAAAGAGATGTTATTAGCCCATCCTGCTATAGATACTGGAAAAACCTTAATGGTGAATGTGAATACGTTCAACTCCCACAGCGTAGACTTTTTTGTGTACACGTTTACCAAGACAACTAACTGGGCTGAATTTCACGAAATTAAGCAAGAGTTACTCGGTGTTATTGCCGACATCGTAGCCCAACATGGTGCAGAGTTTGCCTTCCCAACTCAAACTATTCACATGAATCATCCACAGATAGAGGGTGCTGATACACATGAGTGAGCAACATTATATATTTGGTTATGGCAGCCTAATTAGCAGTTCTAGTCGTCGTATTACAGGGATTGCTGGAGACTCATTAGCAGTGCGTGTGCATGGGTTAGAGCGCACTTGGGTAAGCTGGAAGGGCACCAAAATGCGAGCAGTTGCAGCCAGAGTTATGCCAAATGCATTGTGTAATGGGGTTCTGTTTGAGGTGCCTGAGTCCGAGTTAGAGAATTTTGACGAACGAGAAACTCATTATGTACGCACGCAGCTTAGTCATGATCAAATTGCTTATTTGCCAGGCTATGCTGCATTGGCTTTAAATAGCAAAGTATGGGTTTATTTATATGATCATGATAAACATGGCTTACAAAATGCGCCTATAGTGCAGTCTTACCTTGATGTGATTTTATTAGGTTGCCACGAGATTTCGCCACACTTTGCGCAAGAGTTTATTCAGCACACATTTAATTGGGAAAATTGGCATGATGATAGGCACCAGCCCGTTTATCCACGTGCTCAATTACACACACAAGCTATAGAGTTGGATCAACTATTGGCGCAGCAGGTGCCACAGGCTTTTCTTCAGCGCCGTTTAGCTCCGTAGGGTCTGCTAATGTAATTTCCATAGCGGGTATGGTGGTGATAATCGCATCTGTGTTTATCATGGTTTCTGCAGGCGTATATGGAATGACTTTAACTAGTAGTACTAACTTAGGGTGATCTAAATAGTGCAACTCTTTGCTGCGCATTTTACGACGCTGGACTAAGCTATAGCGTGTCTTTATTTGAGGCGCTAATGAACGATCTAATTGCAGTGACTGGCGGCTGGCCCTTTGGCTCATATCTGTTGCAAAACTTTGAAATTGATTTAAGTGCAGGTCACTAAAGATGTGTAAAAAACGTCCTTTACTGAAACCTAAGCGGCCTTCAAGTTGTTGATGACCACCCCAAGAGTAGCCACTTCCTATATTAATCCAGTTGATCGCCTTGTTGCCAATTAAAATCTGGCGCCAGCTTTGATGTAATAGCACGTCATATTGATCATTATTGGTTAAGGCTTTAACTTCATTATTGAGTATACGCAGATCTAAAGGAAGGCTAATAAACTCCTCATTATCTAGTTGGAAAGGGTTACCGATATCTGCATTAAATTCAGCAAGAACTCTACTTCCAGAGGTGATAGATGCAGGCTCAGATGGAAAGGCTTCTAAACTGATATTTTGATCTATGCGCTTTGCCACAATGACTTCTATTTGATACCAAGTCTGATTTTTGTCACTGGCAGCCAAACTTAGATCTGGCAGTAACAAGGCCCAGGATATGCAGCACACATGCAGGTATTTGTTTAAAAGAAATCGTAAATTAGCCCTTAATCCCATAATTAACTCAACTGTTTAATTAAATCTTCCATGCGTTGGAAGCGAGTTTCTATCTTTTCCATCGGTAAAGTAAAACGCAAATTAGTGCCGCCATCAAACCTAAAGTGCTTAGACTGGGTTTGCACTAATGTTACTAATACCATAGGGTCTATTTGGGTGTTCTTGCCAAACTCTATACGTCCACTACTCGCAGAGGCTTCAATGTGCGTGACGCCAATGGCCTTAGCCTTTAACTTTAAACGATTTTGACGGAAAAGGTTTTTTATTTGATCAGGCAGTAGGCCAAAACGATCAATCATTTCCACTTGTAGCTCTTTTAATTGTGCATTGTGCTCAGCATTGGCAATGCGCTGATACATGACTAAACGGTTATGTACATCGGGTAAATAGCTCTCAGGAATCAGGGCAGGTAAGTGCAGGTTAACTTCAGTGCCTCTGGTAAATGGTTGGTCAAGGTTTGGCGTTTCGCCTTTTTTCATGGCTTCTACGGTTTGGTTTAACATTTCCATATATAAACTAAATCCAATACCTTGCATTTGACCACTTTGCTCTTCGCCAAGTAGCTCGCCTGCACCACGTATTTCCAAATCATGACTTGCTAAGGTGAAGCCTGCACCAAGGTCTGCCGTGGCTTCGATGGCTTCTAAACGTTTGACAGCATCTTTACTTAATAATTTTGGATGTGGGGTCATTAAATAAGCATAGGCCTGGTGATGAGATCGTCCAACACGACCTCGCAATTGATGAAGCTGGGCCAAACCAAATTTATCGGCACGTTCAATAATAATTGTATTAGCCGTAGGGATATCGATACCAGTTTCTATAATGGTAGAGCAAACAAGTACGTTAGAGCGTTTGTGATAAAAGTCACTCATTACTTGTTCTAGATTACGCTCGCGCATTTGCCCATGGGCCACACTAACACGGGCCTCTGGCACTAATTCACGTAATCGTTGCGCACTATTTTCAATGGTTTTAACTTCGTTGTGTAAAAAATATACCTGCCCGCCACGCAGTAGCTCCCTTAAAATAGCTTCTTTAACAATTTTTTTATCATCTTGGCGGACAAACGTTTTAATGGATATACGCCTTGCTGGAGGCGTGGCAATAATAGACAAGTCTCTCATGCCTGCCATGGACATATTTAATGTTCTTGGAATAGGAGTGGCTGTCATAGTTAATATGTCCACTTCTGAGCGAAGCTTTTTAAACGATTCTTTTTGCTGCACACCAAAGCGGTGTTCTTCATCAATAATAAGTAAACCTAAGCGTTTGAATTTAAGTTTACCTTGTAAAATTTTGTGGGTGCCTACTAAAATATCTAATGTACCGTCTTCAGCTTGAGCCATGGACTTGTTTTGCTGCGCTGTCGATTGGAAGCGTGACATCACACCAACATTAACTGGCCAGTTAGCAAAGCGGTCTCTTAGAGTTTCATAGTGTTGTTGTGCTAGCAGTGTAGTGGGCACTAGTAAGGCTACTTGTTTGCCTCCATTAATGGCCATAAATGCAGCGCGCATAGCTACTTCTGTTTTACCAAAACCAACATCACCACAAACCAGTCTATCCATAGGTTGGTCTGCCATCATATCACTAAGCACAGCCTTAATAGTTTGCTCTTGGTCTGGTGTTTCTTCATAAGGAAAAGCATCACAAAAGGCCTGATAACTTGCATCAGGCTTTGGAAATGCATGTCCATCACGAGCTTCGCGAAGTGCGTAAATGTGCAATAACTCTGCTGCCGTATCTTTAATTTTTTCTGCAGCTTTGCGTTTGGCCTTGGTCCATTGTTCACCACCGAGCTTATGTAATGGTGCATTTTCTCCACCAGAATAGCGTGATAAAAGCTCTATGCCAGAAACAGGTACATAAAGTGTAGCTTCGTTGGCGTAAAGCAATACTAAGAATTCAGCATCTTGACCATCTATGCTTAAACTTTGTAGCCCATGATAACGACCTACACCGTGATCTTGGTGCACTACAGCATTGCCTATACTTAGTTCAGCCAAATCATGGATAGCAGTATTAGGATTTTCAGTGGCTTTGTCTCGTCTGCGTCTTTGGAGTACTTTTTGACCAAATAACTGAGCCTCACAGACAACTAAAAGCTTGTGCTGGGGTAAATTTAATCCTTCTTCTAACGGTGCAACGCAGATTCCAAAATTAGGCCTTGTGGCAATAAAGTCCGACCAGTTTTCTATATTTTCTGGGTCGTTGGGTAATATCTTAAATAAGTCGAGTAAGGCCTCTTTTCTTCCGGCAGATTCGGCACAAACCAGTATGCACTGATCGGTGCCTTCTATTGCTGTTTGTAAGGCCGCTAGAGGGTTAGATAGTGTATTGTTAATGGCAAGTTGCGGGTTTTGTGCACCGCCTAAGTTATACGAGCCCTTGTTGGCATCAGGCTCAAGTAATGCACTGTCTTGTATGTCGATGATTGGAAAGTTTTTTAAGCCAGAAAACATTTCATCGGTAAATAAGAATAGCTGTTTAGGCTCAAGTAATGGGCGCTCAATGTCATGACTATAATCTTCATAACGAGACTCAATATCTTGCCAAAAATGATGGGCTTTTTCTTCAATACCGCCTAGCTTAATCACAAGTGATGAGCTTGGAAGATAGTCTAGCAAAGTAGACATGGTGTTAAAAAATAATGGGATATAATACTCGATTCCAGCAGGGGCAAATCCTTGGCTTACATCTTGATACACAGGGCAAGCTTTTGGATCTAGATCGAATTGGCTGGTAAAGCTTTGCCTAAAGTGACTTATTGCGGTATCGGTTAATGGAAACTCTCGCGCTGGAAGTAGATTGAATTCAGTAATTAAAGCTGTGGTACGTTGGCTATCTGAATCGAAATACCGCAGGCTTTCAATTTCGTCATCAAATAATTCTATACGCAAAGGGGCGTGGCTACCCATAGGGTAAAGATCGATTAAGCCTCCTCTAAGGGCAAACTCACCGGCTTGTGAGACGGTTTCTGTAAGTAAGTAACCCGCTTGGTCTAAACGTTGGCGAAATTGACCCTGTGGTAAGTTTTGGCCTGTTTTTAGAGTGAAGCTGTTGCCTGCTAAGTAGTTCATTGGGGGTAGTCTGTGCAGCAGTGTAGCTACGGGCACAATAACGACGCCTTTACTTAGATTGGTGATTTGGTTGAGCGTGCTTATGCGCTCTGAAATAATGTCTGGGTGAGCAGAAAAACTGTCATAAGGCAGTATTTCCCAATCAGGCAGCATTAAACAACTATATTCCGTGCCAGTTAAGAAAAACTTCAGCTGTGCACTTAGTGTAAGTGCTGCATCGGTATCTTTCACTAAAGCTAACACGGGCCCTTGGTGCGCTTGTGCTGCTTGTGCGATCGCCAAGGCAGAAGTAGCACCATGGGCTTGTGCCCAAAGTAACTTATTGCCAGCTTTAGAAGGGGTAGGAATAGAATGTAGTAGCACGCAAAAGTCCTAAGGCGTTGGCCGTTAAGGCAAAAATAGACGCTTCTATTGTAGTGGCTTCTGTTTTAACTTGCATTAAAACCTAGGTAAATGATCTATATAAAACTGCCGCGTGTGAGGTTTTATAAAATTTGCTATACCTTGTTATTTTTACAGCACTTTAATTGGTTTGTTAATGGGTGCATTCATACTTGCATATAATTTTAGAAAATGATTAACATTTGCCATTTTGGTTTGCCAAAGCAGGCTGCTTCTACGATAATAACCTACCCAGTGACAAGTGAGTCATTGGCTAATCACTTAACTACAACTAAACCGTGTAATACGGTTAACAAAGGGACTCATTGTGAGCCAAGAACAAGTGTTTTCAGATTGGAAAAAACGTGAAGCGTTAGCCGAAGCCATGATCCCCTTGATTGGTAAAGTCTATCGTGAAGATAATGTAGAAGTGTCCGTTTTTGGTCGCTCTGTTGTTAACCGTTCAGTCATTAGTATTCTTAAATCCCACCGTGCTGCACGCATGTTGGAGCACACTAGTCTGTCTGTTCATGAAACCTTTCCAGTCATTGATGTGATTCAGGGTCTGGCTCTATCTAATGTGCATGTTGATATTGGTAAATTAGCCATAGGTTTTCGTAATGATGGTGCAGGCCAGAGCTTACAAGACTATGTCTCTGCAGCTTTAAAGGGTGCAGTTAATCGTGATAGTGCAAAAACTCAAGCAGACGTCGTGCTTTATGGTTTTGGTCGTATAGGTCGTTTGCTTGCACGCTTGTTAATAGAGAAGACCGGTGGTGGTCAAAGCTTGCGTTTGCGTGCCATTGTAGTGCGCAAGGGTGGGGATAATGACCTTGCTAAGCGAGCTAGTTTATTACGACGTGATTCTGTCCACGGTACTTTTCAAGGTACAATTACGGTTGATGAAGAGCAAAACGCATTGATCGCTAACGGTAACGTGATTAAAATCATCTACGCAAGTTCGCCAGATTCAATTGATTATACCGACTACGGTATTAGTAATGCAGTGGTTATTGATAACACTGGCAAGTGGCGCGATGAAGATGGTTTGTCTCTTCATTTGCGCGCCAATGGCGTGTCCAAGGTAATGCTTACAGCCCCTGGCAAGGGTATTAAAAATATCGTCATGGGTGTTAATCAAAAAGATATAGAAAGTACAGATACCATGCTATCTGCTGCGTCTTGCACTACAAACGCGATTACACCTATCCTTAAAGCATTGAATGATAAGTATGGTGTGGACAATGGCCACGTTGAAACTGTGCATGCTTACACTAATGACCAAAATTTAATCGATAATTACCATAAAGGTGACCGTCGTGGCCGTGCAGCTGGTCTTAACATGGTGATCACTGAGACAGGTGCTGCTAAAGCTGTGTCTAAAGCATTGCCTGAGTTAGAAGGTAAGTTGACAGGTAATGCTATCCGTGTCCCCACTCCTAATGTCTCTATGGCTATTCTTAACCTTAACCTGCATTCGGAAGTAGATCGTGATGAACTTAATGACTATTTACGTCATATGGCGCTGCATTCAGATTTGCAAAAGCAAATTGACTACACAGACTCGCCAGAAGCAGTGTCTAGTGACTTTGTAGGTTCTCGTGCAGCGGGTGTTATAGATGGACTAGCCACTGTCGCAACAGGTAAGAAAAATTGTGTTGTGTATGTTTGGTACGACAATGAATTTGGTTATTCTTGCCAAGTTATTCGTATGTTGCAGCATGTGACCAATACTGCACTACCTGCATTTCCTATAGAAGATTAATAAATTATCGAAGAAATGATTATCGTGTCTTCAGTAATGGTGCTTTAGGTTAAAGCATCCACGCTGAAACGGTGTAAAAATTTAAAAGGCTGCCTTAGGGTGGCCTTTTTAGTTATAAGGCTGGAAAAATTTCACGCATTTACGTATAATAAATCCGATTTTTCAACGCGTTTTAGCTGTGCCTTATATAGAGTACTTATAAAGCCTCTAGTGAGTGCTAAAACTAACCAATAACGTTATCAATTGGGTACGACTTATGATCAAAATCAGACGCGGTCTGGATTTGCCATTGTCTGGCGCGCCGCAGCAGAGCATTCAAGATGCTGCAGCGGTAAGCCAAGTCGCTGTGATCGGTGCTGACTATGTGGGCATGAAGCCTACGATGCTAGTCAAAGTAGGTGATTCAGTGAAGCTGGGACAAGTTTTGTTTTCCGATAAGAAGACACAGGGTGTGCATTATACTGCCCCTGCTGCTGGTGTAATTAGTGCCATTAATCGGGGTGCCCAGCGAGTTTTGCAATCGGTTGTAATAGATATCGATGCCAGTGCCGGTAGTGAGGATGCAGTTGAATTTGCAACCTGTGCTGCTAGTGATCTAGCGAGTCTAACAACTGAGCAAGTTGCACAAAATTTACAAGCTTCTGGTTTGTGGTCTGCTTTTAGAACACGTCCATTTAGTAAAGTGCCTGCTATTGACAGCAAGCCTCGCTCTATATTTGTTACAGCAATTGACACCCATCCTTTAGCAGCAGATCCTGCGCCTATTATTGCCGCTCAACAAGATGAGTTTGCACAAGGGTTACAATTACTCACCAAACTTACTGATGGCCTAGTTTTTGTGTGTGCAGCTGCAGATACAAAAGTGCCACAGGTTGATGGTGCTCAAGTACATCGCTTTGGCGGGGTACACCCCGCAGGTCTTGCCTCTACACATATACACATGTTGGATCCTGTAAGTGCCACTAAAACAGTTTGGGCTGTGGGTTATCAAGATGTAATCGCATTTGCTGAGCTATTTGCTACAGGCAAACTGCCTACACAGCGTATTGTTTCTTTAGCGGGCCCAATGGTCACTAATCCTCGTTTAGTTCGCACCCGACTGGGTGCATCCATGACTCAGTTGTTAGCTGGTGAAACTAAAGAAGGTGAATTTGACAATCGTGTGATATCTGGATCAGTGCTAGGTGGTACTTCAGCTTTTGGTCCTACGGCCTTTTTAGGGCGCTACAATAACCAAATCACGGTGCTTGAAGAAGGCAGAAAGCGTGAGTTTATGGGTTGGTTGTCCCCTGGTAGTAAAAAGCACTCTGTGTTGAATATATTCTTATCCTCTTTAAATCGTAACAAAGAAGTGTCTTTGAATACCTCAACTAATGGCTCTCAAAGAGCTATGGTGCCAGTAGGCACATTCGAACGTCTGATGCCTTTGGATATTTTGCCTACACAGCTACTTCGTAGCTTGGTAGTAGGTGACATTGTTAATGCACAAGAGCTAGGCTGCCTAGAGCTAGAGGAAGCTGATTTAGCGCTAATGACTTATACCTGCGCAGGCAAATATGAATACGGCGCTATATTGCGTGATGTATTAACGCGCATAGAGAAGGAGTGCTAAACATGAGCTTACGCAGTATTTTAGATTCTATGGAACCCCACTTCCATAAAGGTGGCCGGTACGAAAAGTTTTATGCTTTGTATGAAGCAGCGGATACGATATTTTACACCCCAGGTTATGTCACTAAAAGTGGAGCCCATGTGCGTGACGGCATAGACCTTAAGCGTATGATGATCACCGTATGGTTGTGTACTTTTCCAGCCATATTCTTTGGTATGTACAACCTAGGCTACCAAGCAAACACTGCGATGGATGCAATGAACATTGCTCAGGCCGATGGCTGGCGTGGCAGTGTTGTTGCTACTATCGCCGGGTTTGACCCTGCCAGCATTTGGCACAACATTATATTGGGAGCAACTTATTGGTTGCCGGTATATTTAGTCGTGTTTATAGTGGGTGGTTTTTGGGAAGTCTTGTTTGCCGCTGTACGCGGCCACGAAGTTAACGAAGGTTTCTTTGTTACATCGGTGTTATTTGCGCTGATTCTTCCACCTGATATTCCTTTATGGCAGGCTGCTTTAGGCATTACCTTCGGCATTGTTGTAGGTAAGGAAGTCTTTGGTGGTACGGGCATGAATTTCTTAAACCCAGCTCTTACAGGACGTGCTTTCTTATACTTTGCTTACCCAGCTCAAATGTCTGGTGATGCGGTATGGACTGCGGTTGATGGCTTCTCTGGTGCAACTGCACTAGGCTTAGCTAATGCGGGCGGTGTTGCGGCTTTAGCTGATGCTGGCATTACGTGGGCTGACGCATTTATTGGTAATATCCAAGGTTCTGTAGGTGAAGTGTCTACCCTAGCTATTTTTGCGGGTGGTGCTGTGCTGCTTTGGACACGTATAGCTGCGTGGCGCATTGTAGCAGGTGTCATGGTTGGAATGATTGCCATGAGTTCTTTGCTTAATCTAATTGGCTCTGATACCAATCCACTGTTTGCATTACCTTTCTACTGGCACTTAGTGCTTGGAGGGTTTGCGTTTGGCATGATCTTTATGGCGACAGACCCAGTCTCTTCTTCTATGACCCATACTGGAAAGTGGTACTTTGGTGCGTTGATTGGTGTAATGGCAGTGCTTATACGTGTGCTTAACCCAGCTTTCCCTGAGGGTATTATGTTGGCTATTTTGTTTGCCAACTTGTTTGCGCCTTTGATTGACTACTATGTCACCGAAGCAAATATTCAGCGGAGGGTAGCACGTAATGTCTAATTCAAAAGATTCTGTATCACGCACGATTATAGTGGCCTTGGTGCTTTGTGTTGTATGTTCTGTCATTGTGTCAGCGGCAGCCGTTATCCTAAGGGACAAGCAAAAAGCTAATGTAATCAATGAAAAGAAGATGAACATTCTTGCTGCAGCGGGCATTGAAGTCGTTAATGGTGATGTAGCTACTGCATTTGCAACCATTACCCCTAAGCTTGTTGATATGCGTACTGGTCAGTTCAGTACTGATGAAGATGTCGCCACATATGACATGCGTAAAGCAGCTAGAGACCCTTCACAAGCAAGAGCGTTAACTCCAGATGAAGACATTGCTAGTATTCGCAAGCAGTCTTTATACAGTACGGTTTACCTAGTAGAAGGTGAGCAGGGTATTGAACGTATTATCTTACCTATCCATGGTTATGGATTATGGTCTACCTTGTATGGCTTTATTGCCCTAGAAAGCGACTTTAATACAGTGGCTGGGTTAGGCTTTTATGAACATGCAGAAACCCCGGGGTTAGGTGGTGAAGTCGACAACCCTCGATGGAAGTCGGTATGGCCTGGCAAGCAAGTATACGCTCAGGGTTCTTATACACCTGAAATTGGCCTAATTAAGGGTAAAGCTAAAAAAGTTAATGTGCATGATATTGATGGTTTAGCAGGTGCTACTTTAACCAGTAATGGTGTGACCAATCTAGTTAAATTTTGGTTAGGCAAGAACGGTTTTGCACCGTTTTTAGCTAAGCTTAAAGCAGGAGATGCATAATCATGGCTAAGACAAGAGAGATTTTGTTATCACCAATCTTTACTAACAACCCCATTGCATTGCAAATTTTGGGTGTATGTTCGGCATTGGCAGTCACTAGTAGTTTGAAAGTTACACTGGTTATGTGTCTTGCACTGACTGTGGTAACCGCGTTTTCAAACTTTTTCATTGCATGTATTCGTAATCAAGTACCGGGCAGCATTCGTATCATCGTACAGATGATTATTATTGCCTCTTTAGTGATTGTGGTAGATCAGGTACTCAAGGCCTATGCGTATGAAGTAAGCAAGCAGCTTTCGGTATTTGTTGGTTTAATTATTACCAACTGTATTGTAATGGGACGCGCAGAGGCATTTGCTATGCAAAACCCACCGATCCCTTCTTTCTTTGATGGCATCGGCAACGGTTTAGGCTACTCAGTGGTATTGCTATTTGTCGCCACTGTGCGTGAACTAATTGGTTCTGGTAGTTTATACGGTTTTGAAATACTTCCTTTGGTCACCAATGGCGGTTGGTACTACTCCAACGGTTTAATGCTACTTCCACCAAGCGCCTTCTTTGTTATCGGCGGCTTTATTTGGTTACTTCGTAATTCGAAGATTGATCAGGTAGAAGCTGTTGAATACAAACTTGCCTCGCACACTAAATAGGGTCTGAAACAATGATTGAAGATTATCTAAGCCTATTTGTTAAAGCTGTGTTCGTTGAGAACATGGCCTTGGCATTTTTCTTGGGCATGTGTACTTTCTTAGCAATATCCAAGAAAGTTAAAACCGCTATTGGCCTTGGTATTGCGGTAATTGCCGTACTTACTATTACTGTGCCGGTAAATAATTTAATTTACACCTACTTGTTAGCTGATGGGGCACTCGCATGGGCAGGATTGCCAGAAGTTAACCTAAGCTTTTTAGGGTTGATTTCTTACATTGGCGTTATCGCTGCCATTGTACAGATTATGGAAATGTTGTTAGACAAATACATGCCTGCTTTGTACAACGCCTTAGGCGTGTTCTTACCTCTTATTACTGTGAACTGCGCTATTATGGGTGCAGCACTGTTTATGGTAGAACGTGAGTATAACTTTGGTGAATCTGTAGTTTATGGCATGGGCGCAGGTGTAGGTTGGGCTTTGGCCATCGCTACTCTTGCGGGCATTCGTGAAAAGCTAAAATATTCAGATGTACCAGCCGGCTTACGTGGCCTTGGTATCACCTTTGTGACTGTAGGCTTAATGTCACTTGGTTTTATGTCTTTTTCTGGTATTCAGCTGTAAAACGCACTTCATAAGGTATTGATATATGAATAATGAAATTACTCTCGGCGTTTTAATGTTTACCGCCGTTGTTCTGTTTTTAGTTGCGGTTATTTTAGTTGCGCGGGCCAGGTTAGTTAGTTCTGGTGCGGTTACTATTTCAATCAACAATGATCCAGAAAAATCCATTACTGTGGCTGCTGGAGACAAATTACTTCAAACATTGTCTGCTCAAGGCATCTTTTTAGCCTCAGCATGTGGTGGTGGTGGTACGTGTGCACAGTGCCGCTGTGTCATCAAAGAAGGTGGTGGCTCTATGTTAGCTACTGAAGAAAGCCACTTCACTATGCGTGAAGCAAAAGATGGATGGCGCTTATCTTGTCAGGTTGCTGTTAAGCAAGACATGGTAATTGAAGTTGAAGAAGACGTCTTTGGTGTTAAGCAATGGGAATGTACTGTTGAGTCTAACCCTAACGTTGCTACATTTATCAAAGAGCTTACTTTGCGTTTGCCGGCAGGTGAAAGTGTAGACTTTCGCGCAGGCGGCTACGTGCAACTAGAATGCCCAGCGCATACCATTGACTATAAAACTTTTGATATTGAAGAAGAATATCGTGGCGATTGGGATAAGTTTAACGTATGGCAACATAA